>QILZ01000165.1 GCA_003233545.1 Spirochaetales bacterium | reverse complement strand
AAATATTCAGGGCAGGGATAGAGTCGATCCATAAGGGTCAGATGGAGGCGGCACTTGCCCTGGGAATGAGCAGGTGGCAGGCTATGCGAAAAATCATACTGCCGCAGGCCATATGGAGTGTGCTTCCTCCGCTCGGCAAGGTTTATCCCGCATTCACCTTGGCTGGCGAAATTTAAACGGTAACAAAGTAACCTGCAATACTGTTTTTTCCATGATGTTTTATGCCGGTGCAGAGAAACTGCAGAGAAACTACAGGTAACAAAGGTAATCTATGGAAACGGTTATTCTTCCAATTAATTAGAAGTTTTAATTTAAGGGGTGTCTTACGGTATGCTTGAACTTAAGGATATATCGATCTCGCGGGGAGAACGGGAGATCGTAAGGAATGCTTCGGTATCTGCCGGGGCAGGTGAAGTAACTGCACTTATCGGCCGAAACGGGGCAGGGAAAACCACTTTACTCAATTGTATTGCAGGATTAATAGAGAAGGATTCCGGTTTTGTTTTTTTAAACGGGAGAGATTTTAGCCTGCCATCAGAGGAATGGAGAAAGAAATTTTCATATTCCATCGATAGTGGCGGAATAATTCCCGTTCTCACAGTGGAAGAGCAGCTAATGCTTGCATGTTACCTTATAGGGTTAAAAAGAGAAGACGGACGGCTGAGGATAGAGCATATTCTAAATACTTTTAAGCTTAAAAAGTACAGAAATTACTTCGGAGAGGAGCTTTCCGCCGGCCTGACAAAGAGACTGAGTATGGCGCTTACTCTTTTAAAAGACACCGGTATTTATATGTATGATGAACCGTTTAACGCACTCGATGTCGAAGGAATTTTTATTTTTAAAAGAATAATTGATTTTTTAAAAGGGAAGGGGAAAATCGTTATTATAGCTTCTCACACATTTCCTTTATCAAAGGATCTGTTCAGCAGGATATGGTATATTTCCGATGGATTTATGGAGAACATTGTTGATCCTGAGAGAAAAAAAGAATACTTAGGTTATTCCTATTCGGCAGATGGAGATAACGATGAAACGAATTTCCCCTGGATAGAGTGATGTGGGATCGGATAATTCGCAGAAGCTACTTTATAAGAACAATAAAATCGCGCGGATCTCACAGGTTAAGAGTTGCCCCCTCTGCCGGAACTGCCCTGGGGTTTATGACCTTGATTTTTTTTATCCGCATTACGGCAAATATATTAATGATAATTAATCTTGCCCGGCATAATGTAAGAATAAATTTTATTCAAAATGCAGATATCCATTTTCTTTTATTGTCGGCGTACTTAATCTGGATAGTTCCGTTAACAGGCTACCAGGTAAGCGGGGCCTTACCTTCTTCGACTTTTATAGAATTATTACCGGGAGGTAAAAGATTTATTTCACGGTTCAGGATTCATATAACCTTTATGAGGCCTGTACCTGCTGCTATCGTATTTTTAATTCTTTTCATATCCGTTTCATTCTCACTGATGAGCCGCAGGTTTTTCCCTTTGATTATCAGAACTTCAGTTGTAATTACTGTTGCTTTTTCAGCCGTAGCGCTGCTTTTAAAGGTATATGCATGGCTTAAACCGTCTGTAACGGAAGCTCAAATGCTGCATATGCTGTTTCTTTTTATCCTTGTGTTTGTAAATCCGGATATCAGTCCGCGGGAAAGCGGTATTATTACTGTTGTCGGCAACAGGTATTATGAACTTATGAGTATCCGGCTTACCGTTGTTTTAATAGGGGTGGTAATTCTATCCGTATTGATTTTAATTTGTATAATTAAAATTACATCTTTGGTATCTGATTCTGCCCGCAGACGTTTCAAATTAAGTCCGGTAGAGGAATGGTACTGGAAAATAGTAAAATTTCGTTCATGGATTATTATTTATTTTTTAAGTATACCTGTTTTATTTTTAAAGTACTTTTCTCTGAGAATTAAGCTTTATGCTCTTGTATTCCTGGCCGGGATCAGTTTTTTTTCCTTTTTGGCTTTTGCTTTTCACTGTGACAATGTGCTGCGTGAAAAATGGCAGTTTTCTATTATGGAAAAGAATAACAGGAATTTACTGTTAAAACCCCTTTTAACACACCTGTTTCTTACATCGATTCCTTTTATGAGTTATTTTACAGTAAGGATGATAAACGGATAGGCTTTAGTGCCTCATGTAAATAAATTGGTTCTCTTATTATTTTCTTAGAATTACTCTGTATAATAATAGCAGGAGAGGGAAATGAAAAAAAATACAAGGCGTTTTCTATTAATTCTGTCTGCATTAGCGGTACTGATTTCGGTAATTAAATTATTTTTTATAGATTATTCCATGTTGCCTCAGGATCTGATAGCGGCTAATGTAAATAAAATCACACAGATAAAAAAAACCGGTTATAGTTTTGCCGTAATGGGTGATAATAAAAATTCCATAAGTACCTTCCGGTCTATAATTACTAAAATTAATGACGATCCTTCGATTTTATTTACACTGAATACAGGTGATATGGTATTCGACGGCGCAACTCAGAAATACTTATTCTTTTTAAAACAATTTGATCGATTTAAGATGCCGGTAGTTGTTGCTCCGGGTAATCATGATGTAGCGGATGAGGGTACCAGGAATTACAAAAAGATTTTCGGCCCGTTCTATTATTCCTTCCATCTTGCCGGTTCATATTTTATTTCTCTTGATGATTCTGATGAAAAGCGGATCGATGAATGGCAGATGCAATGGCTGAAAGAAGAATTAAAGAAATCGGAGGGGTATAAAAATGTGTTTGTCTTTATGCATGTTCCTCCTTTCGATCCGAGGGTATCGATGAAAGATCAGCCCGGCCATTCCATGAAAGATACTGAGAATGCAAAAAAACTCCTGTCCCTATTAAAGGAAAGAGGCATTACTATGCTCTTTTTAGGGCATATTCATGGATATTTTAAGGGTAATTTTAACGGTGTTCCCTACACTATAACCGGAGGAGGCGGAGCCGAACTGTTAAAAACCGATCCGAAGCACTATTTTTATCACTACATCAAGGTAAATGTATCAACTAACAGTCTGACTTATAACCTGGTTAAAATGAAAACGCCTCAGTACAATATTCAGGATAGAATATTTAATTTTATATGGCTGTATATTTCATCTTTTATAGCGATTAATTACTGGACGCTGATATTGGTAATCGGCGCCGCACTGTTTTTTTATCTCTGGTTAAAAGAACGTAACGGTGGATTTGTTCGATATTTACTGAATTATTTTAAAAGGAAATAAGAAAATGCGGATTCTTGTTGTAGAAGACGAAAAGGGGGTTGCGAAATTTATTAAACAGGGTTTAAGCGAAGCAGGGTATGCCATTGATATTGCAGGTGATGGTGAGGAGGGGTTGGATTATATAGCTGTCATGGAATACGATATGATTTTACTGGATATTATGCTTCCAAAAATAGGCGGTATAGAGTTATTACAGGGTATAAGGAAGAAAAAAATAAAAGTTCCCGTTATTCTGCTTACTGCCAGGGATGCCGTAACGGACCGCGTAGCAGGGCTGGATGCGGGAGCCGATGATTATCTGATTAAACCATTTGCATTTCCCGAACTGCTGGCAAGAATCAGGGCACTTTTAAGGCGGCCTCCCATACAGAACAGTACGGTACTTAAAGTCCTTGATCTGGAGATGGATGTTTCCGGACACGAGGTAAGACGCGGTGGAATGTTGATAGATCTAAGTCCCCGCGAGTTTGCCCTGCTGGAATTCCTGATGCGCCATAATAAACAGACATTAACAAGAACACAATTGATAGAACATGTATGGAACTACGATTTCTATACGGGAACCAATGTTCTGGATGTATATATAGGTTATCTCAGGAAAAAAATAGATACAGGGAATCTTAGGCCCCTCATTCGTACCATTCGCGGAATCGGCTATAAGATCGACGATACATAACAGGATGAATGATTTTTTTAATAAATATTTAAGCAGGGTATCCCTTCGTCTCAGGTTAACGTTATGGTATGTTCTTCTGTTTGGGATAATATCCCTGTTTTTGGGATTTTACCTGCATATGCAGCTGCAGAATACAATGTTAAAGCTCATCGATCTGTCTTTAAAAGTTGCGGCAACGCAGGCTTCGGCTAACCTGGACTTTGATAATGAGAACGGAAAGATAGTTTTTCAAAAAAGAGAAGATCAGTATTCGGATTCGCAGTATGTTCGTCAGACAGGATCGGCATTAAGAATATTTTCCATTAACGGAAAATTGATGGATGGCCTGGGGAAATATAAGAATCTGCCTGCCTGGGATTATTCAAAGAAAGGATTTTTTACAGAGATAGCCAAAGACGAGTTCTGGAGGGTTTATAATACACCCGTTTCGGGCGAAGGAGGGAAGATAATTTACTGGATCCAGAGCGTACAGTCTATGGATTTTATGAGCAAGACTGTGGAGGAAATGACAGGTTCTATTATAATCGGGCTTTTTTTGGCTTTGCTCCTTGCAGGGATAGGAGGACATATAATCGTAAATAACGCATTTAAGCCTATTATAAAGGTAACCGAAACCGCAGAGAAGATAAATGTAAGTGACCTTTCCTTGAGAATTAACTACAGGGGAACAGCCTCTGAAATAAAGAAACTCGTTGCAAATTTCAATAAAATGCTGGGCAGGCTTAAGAACTCATTTGTAAAAGAACGAAGATTTACCTCGGATGCATCGCATGAACTTCGTACTCCATTGACAGTATTAAAGGGTCAGATCGGTGTAACGCTCGGCAAACCGCGTTCTGTTAAAGAGTATCGGGAGACCCTCTTGAATTTGCAGGAGCAGGTGGACCGCCTTATAAGGCTTACAAATGATCTCCTGTTTCTTGCACGAGCCGATCAGAATTTACTTAAGCAAGGGTATGAACAATTCGATATCGGCAGGCTCATCGAAAATATCATCGATGACTTTACACCGATGATCAGGGATAAACATATAACACTTAAAAAACAACTGCTGGAACATGCGGTAATCGAAGGCAACAGGGGGCAAATTGTACGGTTATTTCTGAATTTGCTGGATAACGCTTTAAAATATACGGAACCAGGCGGAGAAATAGGTATTTCTATGAAGTATGATAGGCCGTACATTTGTGTGGCAGTATGTAATACGGGGAAAAAGATACCGGATGAGAATATTTCTCATATTTTTGACCGTTTTTACCGGGTTATGCCTGACCGTTCGCGGGAAACAGGCGGTTCCGGCCTCGGGCTCGCTATTGTCCGGGAAATTGTTAATACCCATAACGGCCGGATAGAGGTAAAAAGTGATCCCGGGAATGTTATCACGTTCGTAACGTATTTACCGAATGCTAAAAGTTAAGAAAACTCTCACCTTAGACTTAAGAGATTCTTTATCAGGAGGTTTTAACATGAAACGTGCAAAGGAAAAAGCACTTGTCCCGGGAACCAT
>QILZ01000286.1 GCA_003233545.1 Spirochaetales bacterium | reverse complement strand
GTTGTACAGGATGAAAAAGTAATACTGAAAGACAGCAGGCGTGTTATAGAAAAATATCATGATGCAACCGAACATTCCATGAGCAGGGTAATACTTGCTCCGTGCAGTCCCTTTTCGGTAAGTCCTGAACTCATCAAGGAAACAGCCGGGCTTGCCAGGGTTTTTGGAGTTAAACTACACACCCATCTTGCGGAAACAGCGGACGAAGATGACTATTGTATCAGAACGCTCGGCATGAGACCTCTGGATTTTATGGAGAAGTATGATTTTATCGGTAAAGATGTTTTCTTTGCCCATGGGATACATTTTAATGATGCCGAACTCCATCGGCTTGCGGATACCGGAACCTCAGTGGCGCATTGTCCTTCTTCGAATATGAGGCTTGGTTCCGGAATTGCCCGGGTTAAAGAAATGCTGGAAATGGGAATTAAAGTCGGCCTTGGTGTCGATGGTTCTGCGTCGAACGATACTTCGGACATGCTGGGCGAAATGCGGAATGCACTGCTGCTGCAGAGGGTCAGGTACGGAGCAGATGCGGTAACAGCCCGGGACGTTTTTAAGATTGCAACGGAAAATGGCGCCGGAATACTTGGTTTTAATAAAATTGGAAGAATTGAAAAGGGGTACCAGGCGGATCTTGCACTTTTTAATGTAAATAAGCTCGAGTATGCCGGTACTCTGTCCGATCCGCTTGCATCTCTGATTTTTGCCGGGTATAACCACGGAACCGAATATACCATAGTAAATGGAAAAATCGTTGTGGAACATGGCAGGCTTACAGGTTACGATGAGGATGAGATTATCAAACAGGCAAATGAGATTTCCTATAAGCTTACGGACTAAAATCGGAGGATATGATGAGTAATGTTAAAACACCGGATCGGATAAATCTTTTATGTGATTATCTTGATAAAAAGAACATTTCCGGAATGTATAAATCCGACCTTCTTCTTACATGGGACAAGAGCAGGGATGAAATCGATGCCGTTCTCCTTGCAGCCGGCATATTAAAGGCCATTCGGGATAGAGGAATCTCGGTACGTGTTTTTGATTCCGGTATAGCTGTTTCGATTTTCAGGGATAAATCGACGCGGACAAGGTTCAGTTTTTTAAGTGCTGCAAATATGCTCGGACTTGCCGTACAGGACCTCGATGAGACAAAATCTCAGATTGCACACGGAGAGACTGTCCGTGAAACGGCAAATATGATTTCTTTCCTTGCAGAGGCGATTGGAATCAGGGATGATATGTACCTCGGTGCAGGGCATACCTATATGGAAGAGGTGTCCGGGGCTGTGGAAGAGGGTTATAAAGACGGTATTCTTCCTCAGCTCCCGACACTTGTAAATCTGCAATGCGATATAGACCATCCCACTCAGTCTCTCTCTGATCTTCTGCATCTTGTAAATCATTTTAAAGTAAAAGGACCGGAGGATTTAAAGGGAAAAAAAATAGTGATGAGCTGGGCTTATTCTCCTTCCTACGGCAAACCTCTGTCGGTGCCTCAGGGAATTATCGGATTAATGACGCGTTTCGGCATGGATGTTACCCTGGCATATCCGGAAGATTACCATCTGATACCGGAAGTGGAAAAACTTGCAGCGGATCAAGCTAAAAAGAACGGGGGGAATTTTACGGTTACCAATTCCATGAAGGATGCCTTTAAGGAAGCGGACATTGTATATCCGAAGAGCTGGGCTCCATATTCTGTTATGCAGGAACGTACGGAACTACTGCGTGCAGGTGATATGGCCGGTCTCGATGTTCTGGAAAAACGCTGCCTTGATAATAATAAAAAGTACATGGATTGGGAATGCACCGATTCGTTAATGAAAACGACAAATGATGCGCTGTACATGCACTGTCTGCCTGCTGATATATCAGGTGTAAGCTGTGAACGCGGCGAGGTGCAGGCCGATATTTTTGAACATTTTAGAAAAGATACATACAGACAGGCCGGATATAAGCCGTATATCATAGCTGCATCGATATTTCTTGCAAAATTCCCCAGGCCTGCGGAAAAACTGAAGTTTTTACTTAAAAAGGCGGCACCGAGGGTTTTCTGATAAGCTTAAGGAAATACGGAAATGACTTCAGCGTATGTTCATGTAAATATTTCAGTATAATACCCCGGTAAAAAATAAAGTAAGAGAAAAACCATGTGTAGAGAAGAATGCCCTTCCTTCACCTGGTTCTCCGGGTTTCGGGCATATAGCCTTTGCAGTGGATGATGTTCCCCGGGAATGAAGTGTTTCGGCCATACCGAAAGGAGAAAAACATGGTACAAAGAGAAAAAATGAAAGGGATTGCACTTCCCGGCAACAGTACTGTTGAATTAAGATATTTTGATATCCCTGCGCCGGGATACGGAGAAGTATTAATAAAGATGAAATCATCCACAATATGCGGAAGCGATATAAGAGCAATCTATCATGAACACCTTGGAAAGGGACCGGAAAGATATCGGGGTGTAATAGCAGGGCACGAACCATGCGGACAGGTAGTTGAGTGCGGTGCGGGATTACGCCGCTTTAAAGAAGGCGACCGTGTAATTGTCTATCATATTTCAGGATGCGGAGTATGCAATGACTGCCGCAGAGGATACATGATCAGCTGTACCAATGAAAAATATAGAAGAGCCTATGGATGGCAAAGGGATGGCGGTATGGCAGAGTATCTTCTTGCGGAAGAAAAAGACCTTGTTTTTCTTCCGGATGAACTCTCTTATTCGGATGGTGCACAAGTAGCCTGCGGTTTTGGTACGGTTTATGAGGGATTGGAAAAAATAGGTATTTCCGGCAATGATTCTGTTCTTGTTACCGGACTCGGCCCTGTAGGTTTAGCTGCACTTATGCTCGGCAAAGCATTAGGCGCAGTAAAGACTATTGGAATTGATATTATCGATGAACGGTTAAAACTTGCAGAAGAGCTGGATCTTGCAGATCATGTATTAAAGGCAGGCCCCGATAATGTTAAGGAGATTAAGGAGCTTACCGATGGAAAGGGATGTGAAAAAACCATAGATTGTTCGGGGAATGACAAAGCAAGATTAACATGTATTCAGGCTGCAAGGAAATGGGGAAAAATCTGTTTTATAGGAGAGGGCGGAGATTGTTTTTTCCGTCCAAGCCCTGACCTTATCCATGAACAGAAAACTATATATGGCAGCTGGGTGACAAGCATCTGGAGAATGGAAGAACTTGTAGAAAAGCTTGTCCGGTGGGGGATTCACCCGGATAAGCTGATCACTAACAGGTTTCCTCTGGATAGAGCATCAGAGGCCTATGCCCTTATGTCGAGCGGACGAAGCGGAAAAGTTGCTGTTGTTTTTGATGAGGAACTAAAATAGGCTGCCGCTTGCCGCGTAAGATGTTCTCCGGGAACGAAGAGTTTCCGCCACACCAATAGCTTATGCAGAATAAACTTCCTTTCCGTTTATCACCGTTTTTAAAATATTCAGTTTGATATTATGGCCTGCCGGTTTATCTGCTGTTTCATCATGGGTGAAGATTGTTATGTCTGCTGGTGCTCCCGCTTCCAGTTTTCCATAATTTTCCGGAAGTGCACAGGGAAGTCTGCGGAGGACTTTTGTTTTTAAAAACCGCCCCCGAAGTTTCAGGAGCCGTGCCGGGTTTATTGTGCAGAGCCGTATTGCATCTGCAAGTGCGGCACCGGTAAAAGAAACAAAATGTGCAATATCCCAGTTAAGCAGATGTCCTGCGCCGGCCAAATAAGGGGTACCTGCAAGTCCGGGATGTCCATCTTTATGCACTTCGACATCGATATTTCCCCACTTATATATCCCGGGAGGTCTGCCGCCTAAAAACGCTGCATCACTTACAAGTATCAGCCTGTCTAATCCCTTTGCCCTTGTAAAAACCTTAACGACAGGGGCAGGAAGGTGAAAGCCGTCTGTTATGATTCCCGCATATAATTCATCCGATGCAAGCTGTTCCCATATATAGTTCTTAAGCCTCGGCATAACTGCATGGCTTCCGTTTCCCAGGTGAGTGGAAAGTCCGGCACCCTTAAGAACAGCTTCCCTTATCTGTTCCGGTGCCGCTCCGGTATGGCCTATCGATGCAATAATTCCCTTTAAGGTTATAGCCCTGATAAAATCAAAGGCGCCTTTTCTTTCCGGTGCAAGGGTTACTATTGCTATTCTGCCGCCCGATACTTTCTGCCATTCTGAAAATTCATTAATATCGGGATCCCTGATGTATTCCGGGTCATGAGCTCCCCTCGGGCCGTCCTCCGATGAAATGTAGGGGCCTTCTATGTGGATTCCTGCTATGGAAGCAGCTATTTCCGGGTACTTTTCTACTGCATCTTTAATAATTTTAAGATTTCTTAAGAGAAGTTTCTGCGGACTTGTTACTATTGTAGGTACATGCCTGGAAGTGCCGGATACTGCAAGGCTGTCTATAATACTCTTTATACCGTCTAAGGATAAATCTTCCAGACTATAATCACTTCCGTTGTAGCCGTTTACCTGCATATCGAGGAAGCCGGGAGAGATATACGGAAGTTTTTCCGGTGTATCGATATTTTTTACGGAACATATCTTTGCTCCTTCTGTCTGTAATTCGACCGGTCTCCCGGAAAATACGGAAATACCTGTATAAATCATTGTTTTAAGCTCCCCGGGGTTTGTTTAAGGAGTTTACCGGTAAAACCTTCTATGTTTTTCGAAGTTGCATACACTATTCCATTCTCATAACAGTATTTTACCTCCGGTTCGAACATATTTTTTAAATTCTGTATTCTGTTCGTATCATCCTTCATAGCTTCCGATAGTATCCGTACTACCTCTTCTGTCTTTTCCTTATATATTCTAACCATAATTAATTCCTTGAATATAATGTATTATAATGTAAATACTCGGTATAATCAAAAGGCTGTTTTTCAGAAATTCGAAATAAGAGAAGCTAAAACTCAAAAGAACTACTTTTTTAATTCTACTGATGCATAATGCAGGTTGTAACGAGAATGTGCAGCAAGGATGGTATATATAAAAGGGTATGTGTACATGAACAGGGGATATCTCGCATATGAAGGATAGTGGTCTTAATATGGTATCTTAAAAAGACCGGAGGTGGCCATGATGAATATCAAAACAGATATTAGACCTGTAACATACCTTAAATCACGAGCAGCGGTCCTTTTAAAACAAATGAATGATACACGTCGTCCTGTCATAATAACCCGAAACGGCGAACCTATAGCTGTTTTACAGGATCCTAAGAGCTTTGAAGATATGCGTAAAGCTATTGGAATTCTAAAACTTATTTCTCAAAGAGAAGAGGATGTTAAAAAAGGTAATACCAAAAACCAGGAAGAGTTTTTAACAAATTAATAATACGGAAAATCTATAATTTTTTAATTTCTTCTTTAGTTAGGCCTGTTATCTCTATAATATCTTTTATCGGATATTTCTTT
>QILZ01000328.1 GCA_003233545.1 Spirochaetales bacterium | reverse complement strand
TATTTCCTTAAAAACAGTTAGCCAATCTGCTTAAGAAGCATGGATATAAAATAATCAGAGAAACCGGAAGCCATATAAGGCTTAAAGGACAATATCAAAATAAAAATCATAGAATAACTATTCCCGATCATAAAAACATAAAAATAGGAACATTGAACAATATAATAAACGATTTAGCTTTAGCATTTAGGTATTAATAAAGTTAAAAATGCTGAGATCTCTATTTTTAATAATTACTGAAAAAGTAACAAATATGAATTAAGAAAACTTGGAATTAACCCGCAAAGAACTCTATGCAAGAGGTGAGCAAAAAGAATATAGTGATATTGATATTATAGTAATTTCTGATGATTTTTAAGAATTGCCGGCGGCTCGGGTCGGGCTCTTGGCTGTACTCTTCGGCGCTTAATACCGGTGCCTAATATTGGTGCGTATATGTTTAAAAACCTTAAAAAATAAAAGCAACAGAAATCTCAAAAGAGTTAATGTACATATAATGATGAATTTTTAATAAAAATGAAGTTAACATTTTGATGAAGCAGAAGTTTATGCAATCTCTGTTTCGTTCATGTGGGATTAAACTTTATGTCTTCCCGTGCTCGCAGACTTTTCCGGATGATAGATGATGGGAGAATTGTTAGTCTGTGCCATGTTGCTGTAAATCAGGGGGATACCCTGATTTTTCGGGCGGCAGTAAGAAAGACAAATTATTTGAGTAATGCAAATAAAAACATTAATATGTATATATAAATATGTATTCGTGAGGTGTACGGAATATTAGGGAAGGAAAGTAATACAGATCGAATTATTAAAGAGCTTTAGGCGAAGATAGAAGTATGATCCCGGTTAAGGTTATTATGTTGAGAGAAATCAAGAACCCGAAGAAACAGTATCCCGAAGAAGGGTTCAGGCGCTGGTTTACCGATGACTATTTTGATCTTATTACTATGGTATCAAGATAATGAAACAACAATAATCGGGTTTCAACTTGCAAAGTTTTTAAAAGCTGCTTCCCATCCGGATCAGGGCATTGTGTCCTTTGTGTATAAACGGCTTCTTGATTATTCAATATAAGACGCTCGATGTATTAAAGCACGGTATGTATTGTTAAAATGATAAAAACCATACATGACCCTGCTGGTTCAGTGTTGTTTATTGCAGAATTTCAATTATTCCGCGGTTCCCGTCCACACGCAGGAGCTGGCCGGTCTGTAGTTTTTTTGTGGCATCCCGGACTCCTGTTACCGCCGGTATGCCATATTCCCGTGCTACCACCGAACCGTGGGTCAGTGCCCCGCCAATATTCATCACCAGTCCTGCTGCATTGATAAACAGGGGAGTCCATCCCGGATCAGTAAAGGGTGCAACCAGAATCTCTCCCGGCTGCAGTGTCTCTGCTGCCGGATCAAGGATAACATGTGCCGGACCTTCAATGACACCCGGTGAGACCGGATTTCCCAGTAGGGCACCCGGAGGGGCGTCTTTGATATGATGATGTACCACCGGGGTTTCGCCGTCGCTGGTCAGTATCAGGGACGGTGTCAGTTTTTGGTACTGTTTAAGCTCGATGCGGCGCCGGACAACAAGGCTGATCCAGTCGGTGGAAGTGTCTTCCCATATTTTCAGGAGTTCTTCCCATGTAAGGAACCAGATGTCATCGGGATCGGTTATTTTCCCTTCTGAAACCAGTTTTACTGCGTTTTTTTGTAGTATTTGCTTCATAATCCACATGTAGCGCACCATCAGGAATTTATGATGTTCCCGCATTCCTCCTGTTTCAGTCAGAACATGATACAGTCGCCGAAACATTCGTACTCTAAAGCTCCTCAAAAGACCGTGTCCGGAAGCTTTCAGCAGCTCGTTAAAAGCTGTCTCACGTTTTTCTGCCTGATCTTTGAATTGGGCACGGCTGTCCACATTCCTGCTGATATTTTCCGCAATGACACTGAGCACGGGCATCGGGTTTTCGTTCCATCGTTTCATCATGATATCAATTTCTGAAGGCCCGCGTGCTCCATATTGATTCAGAAACTTTTTAAAGGCCTGTAAGAAAGGGGCACTGCCCTCAATGTGAGCAGCATCAGATAGCGAGGTATGTGCATTGCTTCCCAGATGGTTAAACAGCTCTATCAGTTGCGGAGATTGACGTGCAAGAGAAGCCAGACCGTTGAGAGCCAGATTCATTTCGGTTACCACATTACCGGGGATACCCAGTGTAAGTGCTTCAACCTTGTTTTTCGGTAGCCAGCGCCTGGCCAGTTTTGGCAGAAGACGTACAGCAATAATTCCGGCGGCAGCTTCCGGTACCCAGTGCATGAAGAAGGGGAATACTTTGGACATATCTTTCATAACAGCCTTGATCTGTTCTTTCCCCTGTGGATAGGCATTTAGACGGTGTGTTTTTTCGGAAATAAATGCATCCATCCGTATATTTGTTTTGGCTGCAAAGCCCGTTAGATCAGTCTTCCGGAGGCTGCGGAATACCCGGCAAAGAATCCCTGAAATAAGTTTAAAAGATTTGAAAGGAAGATGCATACTTTTACTACGCCGGAATTCGGGCCGCTGCATTACGATCTCAAGGATTTTTGGACCCAGAGTGTCAAATTGGGCCAGCAGGGCAGGATATATTCTGCGGCCTATTGGATGGCGCAGTACAGGGGTAATATCAACAAATATTCGTCCCCCGCAAATACGCAGAATGCGTTTACGTTTATCCGGGGATTGCTTTAGCGGAAGAAGTTTTGGAAAACCGGATAAACTCAAAGGCGCCATGGCACGGGTCATATTCTGCTGATGCCCCATGCTGAAGAAGATGTGCAGAGTATCATCAGGGGAGGACAAAGCGTCAATGGGGTAGAGTGAGGTAATGGGACGGGTCTGGAGAAGATAGATGTGCCCGTCAGCAATGGCCCACTCAATATCCTGTGGTTTACCGTAATGCGATTCGATTTGGCATCCAAGTTTGTTTAGAGAAAGAATTTCATTGTCCGTAAGAACGGTCTGCTCCCGCTGCAGGGAGTTAAGGGATACCTGACGGGTGCCACCCCCTTTCTCCGGGAAGATGGCAGCCTGCTTGTCGGTAATCTGATGTTCAATAATTGTGTGTGTGCGTTTGTCCACACGGTAGGAATCGGGGGTAACCAGCCCTCCGACCAGTGCTTCGCCCAGACCGAAACCGGCATCGATAGTCAGTGTATGGCGGTGTCCGGTCAGCGGATCGGCGGTAAACATAATACCCGACTTTTCAGACATAACCATCTTCTGGATGACAACCGAAAGAGCGACATTGCGGTGGGAAAAGTTGTTTTGCCGGCGGTACAGTATGGCACGGTCTGTAAAGAGAGACACCCAGCAGCGGCGAACTGCATCCAGAAGGGCAGTTTCCCCAATTATGTTTAGATAAGTGTCCTGCTGTCCTGCGAAGGATGCATCGGGCAGGTCTTCGGCTGTTGCCGAGGATCGTACCGCATACGCTTCTTCCCGGCCGGACTTCTGCCAGGCCTGTACAGTCTCGATGGCCACCTCTTCCGGGATGCGGTTTTTCAACAGGATTTCCCGCACCCGGGGGCCGGCAATGCGGACTGTTTCCACGTCAACGGCACTATCCAGCAGGCTGTAAACCTTTTCCATGTCAGAGCCGGTTTCCATAAAACGGTGAAATGCAGCAGTGGTCAGACAAAACCCGGGAGGAACGGGAAAACCGGCGGCGGCCATTTCCCCCAGGTTTGCTCCTTTGCCGCCGACCAGAGGCAGATCGTGTGTGCGGATGTCTGTAAAGTCCGGAACAAATGATTCGGTATTTTTCATAACAACTCCATAATTGCTTTAATAATGAACACCAGTCCGAAAACCATCGGCACCATAATGCCGATGATTCGGCTGTGATGCTGGATGGTATTTTTAATGACGCCTAACAAACTACGGGCACCTTTGGGGAACAGTATATAGATGCTGACAGGGATGATCACCGACAGGCAGAAAACAAGTGCTGCCAGCAGAGCGGTTATGATCTTTTGCGGAAGGATGAGATCGCTCAGGATGACCACCGATAGGGATGTCAGGTAGAGGGTCAGATTCTTGAAGTTGATCACCGATACCATGGCACCGAAGCCGAACGCCTTGAACGGTGTAATGCTGTCCACGACGGAAAAGATACGCGGGGGATCCGGATTTTTAACAGGCGGTCTGTGCCAGTTACTGAAAGCCAGAAAGATAAGCAATGTTCCGGCAGCAAGCAGCAGAATGAGAACGATCCGGGTGTATCCACCGCTTCCGTGCTGTGTGGTGCGATACCCTAAGATGACTGCAAGAATTCCGATAAGAGAGTATGCTCCGGTATAGCCTATGGCGTAACCCAGTCCATTTTTCCAGCCTCGCTCCGAGATAAGCAGCAGGATCACCAGAGTGATCGATCCGACTGAAAGCAGTCCGGAAGAGGCAAAGAGCAGGGTCTGTACAAGTATAGGGAACATCGGACCTTCTTATGTAAGTGAATACTTACTAAAATAATAGCACCGATATTATTGCAAGTCAACACTAACATATGCTATAATGTATTTAGAGGGATAATTCCGATTAAGGAGCATCAGTATGCCAAAAGTTGTCAATGATATGGATGTTTTTCGGGCAGTAATGAAGATAATGGTGGTATATGGGTATGACGGAACTACCACGAAGCAAATGGCCGAAGCGGCGGGAATCAGCGAGGTAACCTTGTTCCGTAAATATGGCAGCAAGGCACAGCTGGTAAAGCTGGCAATAGTTGCCATTGCTGATCAACTGGATCTTGATTCGGCTGCACAATATACCGGGGATGCAGCCGCCGATTTACTGCGGATTGTGGAACGCTATCAGTATCTTGCATCTAATCATGGGCAATTTATGGCTATGCTGCTTCCTGAAATATCACGCCATCCTGAACTTGTTGATGTACTGGACAGGCCCATGGGGATCATGCGGCAGATCAGCCGTCTTATAAGCCAATATCAGGAAGAGGGGGGGCTGCAGCCGGAAAATCCCCTGCATGCCGCTTCTGCACTGCTCGGACCGTTGATCTATTTTGCCATGATGCGCGGTTCGCTTCTGGATGCGAATCTTCCTCCTATTGATTTGCCTCTCTACGTTACACATTTTTTACACGGACGGCGGGCAACAAGTAAAAAAGAATGATCAAAGGCTGAAATTACTTTTAGGCTGATTGATTTTTCTTGAAATGCTGCAGGAACACACTTTCGGCTAAAAGGTATTATTCCGCCTTTATCCGGCACAATGAGAGAAAGAAAGTTTAGTTTAAACTTGCGATGCTTATCCCGGGAGGGGATCTCCCTACTTTAACAAGATGCTCATTCTTTTAAGTCTTTAAGGAGCACGTGCAATAACCTTATGTATCGAGGCCCAAATACCACGGGTTCGAGAAGCATATAATCCAAACGAGAGAATATACTTAAACATTCTTTGGGGGGATATGTAACGTCAAATCAGCTATGAAATCTTCTGCATCGAATATTTTTAGATCTTTCAGCTGAATTTTTCGGGCGGCAGTAAGAAAGGCAAATAATTTGACTAATGGAAATAAAAACATTAGTATGTATATATAAATATGTATTCGTGAGGTAAGAGTATGAAATTAATGGAGCGGGGGCAGGTTACCATTCCAAAGAAGTACCGTGATCGTTATGGAATGCGGCCAGGTACAGAACTCGACATAGTACCAAAAAAAGAAGGGCTTCTGATTGTTAAAAAGAAGATGAATGAGAATCCTTTTCGTGAGGTGTATGGAATATTAGGGAAGGAAAGTAATACAGATCGAATTATTGAGAACTTAAGGGGAAGATAGAGGTATGATCTCGGTTATTGATACAAACATTCTTCTGGATATATTTCTGCCGGACCCTCTTCATGGTGAATCATCCCTGAAACTACTTAAGACAGCTTATGAGCAGGGATCGTTGATAATGTGCGATATTGTATATGCCGAGCTTGCCCCTCAATTTCATAAAAAGGCTCTCCTTGATGAAGCCCTTAATAAAATGGGGATAAAAATTGTTCCCTCCGATACCGATACTCTCTATAAAGCCGGACAGCTGTGGCTTAGATACAGAAAACAGCAAAATTCAAGGAATAGAATAATACCTGATTTTATTATCGGTTCTTTCGCCATGATCCATGGAGACCGCCTAATTACGCGGGACAGGGGTTTCTATAGGGATTATTTTAAGGGACTCCCGATTAACTAACTTAAAATCCGGGATTGTACTATCCTTAGAAACGCTGTTAACCGGCCCTTATGCGTTTGCTTAACTTAAGCTGTAAAATTTATAGGCCGAACATTCCGGGTTCTATATAAACTTTAATGCTACTACAACAATAGTAATTATGGACGGGACAAACCAGCTTATAAAACC
>QILZ01000369.1 GCA_003233545.1 Spirochaetales bacterium | reverse complement strand
GGATGAAAATCCTGTTCCTTATTTTGAACTATTTGCATCTTCCTCTGATTTTACCTGATTCCAGAGGGCATCCATGGTATCTAATTTTGTATTTTCAATTTTAACGTCCATTGCTTTTATTTTTTTTTCGACTTCCTGAAATCTTCGTATAAATTTCTCATTTGTTCTGTTAAGTGCAAGAGACGGATCTATTTTACAGGATCTTGCCAGGTTTACCATGGTAAAAAACATGTCCCCGAATTCTTCTTCTACTCTTTTTTTATTTTCGTTTTTAAGCGCAGTTATTAATTCTGATTCCTCTTCTTTCAGTTTGTCCCAGATTGTTTCTGCGGATTTCCAGTCGAACCCTATTTTAGACACCTTTTTCTGAATTTCAAGTGCTCTCTCTAAAGGAGGAAGCGAACGGGGAACCCTCTCGAGAATCGAGTTTTTATTATTCTTTCCTTCTACCTTTTCCTTGATTTGATTCCACTGGTCGATTATTTGTTCTACGGAATCTATCTTTGCATTCCCGAAAACATGAGGGTGCCTTCTTATAAGTTTTTCGGAAATCTCATCAAGGACATCTTCTATGGAAAAAGAATTTTCCTCTTCCTTCATTTCCGCAATCATTGTAACGAGAAGGTAAATATCTCCGAGCTCTTCGCGCAGATTGACATCGTCCCCGTTATCTATTGCATCCACGCATTCATAGGATTCTTCTATCAGGTTGCCCCGTATTGTCTCAGGATTCTGCTCACGGTCCCAGTCGCAGCCTCCTGGCGAACGAAGCCTTTTTACTATCCGGTAGAGTCTATAGAATGATTCCTTAACTGCAGTCTCTTTTTCTTTCATAACAATGTCCCGTCTTAAAAAAATATCTCTGATTAATAACATGTTAACGGCGCTCTGACAAGCACCGGCAGGTCTAATGTTTAACTAATAAAAAGCGTAAAAAATATTTTAGACTGTCTTGCTTAAAATACATGTTATTGCTATGATACTATCAAAATACTATTACAAATGAGAGGTTCTATGATTTCACCGTCTCTTAAGAATGAACTTATAGAAATTATTGCACTCGGTTTTCATACAAAAGAAATCGATGAGGTCGGAAGCCTTCTCTATTCATCCTACAATTCCAATAAAATCTCAGGAACGGCTGCACATATTTCTATTTCTTCAAGAAAGAGTGCAAAGGCACTTGTAGAGTATTCAGAATTAAACAACAATATTTCACAGCTTATCAAGTTGATTGTCGAACTGGACGGCGGAATTATTCTCGGCAGACATATCAGGATCGAAGGTATCGAAATTTTTCTTAATCAGCTTGCAAGGGAAGGCCTTGTATATGATTTTCATAAGAGAAAACTGCTTCGAAAGGATAAAGATGTCGAAGAAATGCTTAATTGGGGTTCGTTGAAGAATGGCAGGATATACGATGCAACTATAATGAGCCTCGATATAGCGGGAAATTCCATACTCGTGAGGAAATACGGCATAAAAAAAATGGAAAATGTTTATTTTAAGCTCTGGAATTTTTTAAAGGTGAGATTAAAGGAATACGATGGAAGAATATGGTCATGGGCGGGTGACGGCGGGATACTCGCTTTTGTATTTAAAAATCATCAGGAACGGGGGACTATGTGCGGGCTTGAAATACAGAGTCTCATGTCTATTTTTAACTTACGTGTTGATTTTTCCGGGCCGGAGAGAATTAATCTGCGAATCGCACTGGATACGGGAAAATTAAAATTTTATAACGACACCGGAAAAATTGTCTCCGAAGTAATCAACTATGCGGCACATCTCGAAAAGAAAGGTACGGAACCCGGCAAGGTGGCTATCTCCGGAAAACTGCATGACTCTCTTACCAGGAATATCTCCGACCTTTTCAGGCCTGCAGGTATTTTTGAGGATAAAGATTATTTCTCCACTCCTTTAAGACTGGATAATATTCTATCGCTTTCCGAAATAGAGACAGATAGAATTAAAAATTTTGCTTAGGATGAACCTCCGTAGAAGATAAGTTTATAATATTTTAATTGAAAAATTGCTCGCAAAAGTTTACCTTTTTAAAAGAACAGAGGAGGAATATTATGGTTGATTTCCATGACAGGTCTTTTAGAAATATGTTCAGAGAATACGATCTTCGCGGCAGAGTTAGTGAAAAAGAATTAAGCACGGAGTCCGTATTTAAAATTGCAAGGGCTTTCGGACAATTACTGCAGAAAAGAAACATAAATGATATTGTCATAGGATATGATAACCGTAAAACATCCTTTGAATTTAAAAACTCAGCGGTAACAGGACTTCTCAGTACAGGGTGCAATGTGGTCGATATAGGATTAACGCTGAGTCCTGTTCTGTATTATGCCCAGCATTTCTATCATATAAACGGCGGTCTAATGATAACCGCAAGCCATAATCCCGATGACTGGAGCGGCATGAAGTTCTCTGACGGGCTTTCGAAAACACTCGGACCGGAAGGGATTAAAGAACTGTATAAGCTTGTTGCAGAGGATAATCCGGAAAACAAAACAGGAAAATACGAGCAGAGAAATGTACGCAGTGCATATATAGAACGTATTACAACAGGAGTGCACCTCGATAAACCATTAAAAATCGTTGCCGAATGCGGTAACGGCGGGGCCGGGGTTTTCGCGTATGAGGTACTGCAGAGGATAGGAGCTATGACTTTTCAGCTCTACTGTGATCCCGATACCCGGTATCCTAATTATTTCCCCAATCCCTCAAGCCTCAAGGCACGTAAAAGGCTTAAGGAGATGGTTTTGCATCCCTATATAGAAGCGGATATAGGGATGGGATTCGACGGAGACGGGGACAGGCTGGGTGTGCAGGATAATCTCGGCAATAATGTCTGGAGCGACAAGGTATTATTGTTTCTTGCAAGGGATTTGCTGGAAAAAAAACCGGGATCACAAATTGTATTCGATGTAAAATGCTCTCAGGCCCTGATAGAAGATATTCGGAATAATGGGGGGAAGCCTGTAATGTGGAAGACCGGCCATTCGTATATAAAGGCAAAACTTCATGAAATAAATGCCGAACTGGCAGGTGAAAGAAGCGGCCATATCTTCTTTAATGAAGGATACTACGGTTTCGATGATGCCCTGTACGCTTCCGTTAAATTCCTGGAATATCTTTCCAGACAGAATAAAAAACTTTCCGAGCTACTTTTAACGATACCTCGGTATATAACATCACCTGAAATTCAGGCGCATTGCAGTGATGATGTCAAGTATAAAATAGTGGATGCTATTGTGCATGATTTTAAAAAAGATTACGGAGATCGTGTTATCGATATAAACGGAGCACGTGTAACATTTGGTGACGGGTGGGGTCTGGTTCGGGCATCATCGAATTTACCTGAACTTGTCATTATTTTCGAGGCGAAAAATGAGAAAAAACTTCTCGAGATAAGAGATATCTTTCGAAAGAAGATAAATTCGTATAAGGAAGTGGATCCGGTCTGGGAAAATGATATATATGCTTAAGAGTTGGTTATAATGAATACTTTCGGGAGGTTTTTCAGAGTAACAACCTGGGGGGAATCTCACGGCCGGGCAACCGGAGCGGTTATAGACGGATGTCCTTCGGGTATTAAACTTTCGGAAGAGGATATACAGTTCGAGCTTAAACTGAGAAGACCCGGACAGACAGATCTTACATCTCCGAGAAATGAAAAGGATAAAGTGGAAATAGCTTCAGGTGTTTTTGAGGGCAGAACTACGGGAACACCGATCAGCCTTATAATTTATAATAAGGATACAAGGTCTGTCGATTATAATGACATTAAAGATATTCCGAGGCCGGGTCAGGCGGATTTTACATACCTGGAAAAATACGGCATCAGAGACCACAGAGGAGGCGGCAGGGCTTCGGGAAGAGAAACAGCTTCGAGAGTAGCTGCGGGAGCTGTTGCGAAAAAGATTCTCGAAGCCGAAGGTATAGCTGCAGTCGGATTTTCTTTACAGATCGGTACAATCAAAATGAAAACGGACAGGATAATACCCGGGCATAATATATCCGTTAAAGATGCTGTAAAACTAAGGGAGAGGATATACAGATCCCCGGTACGTTGTCCTGACGATAAAATTTCCGATGAAATGGAAAATGCGATAAGACAAATATCCGAAGAAAAAGATTCACTCGGAGGTATAGTAGAAGTGCGTGCGTACGGTGTCCCGTCCGGTTTGGGGGATCCTGTATTCGGTAAGATAGATGCCCTGCTTGCATATGCAGTTGTCTCGGTCGGAGCAGTTAAGGGTGTGGAAATCGGTGATGGTTTCGGTCTTTCCCGTAAAAAGGGAAGCGAATCGAATGATCGTTTTGTTTATGAAAAGGGTAAGTTGAAACCCGGAACGAACAGGGCGGGGGGCACTCTCGGAGGAATAAGTACGGGTATGCCTGTTATCGTAAGAGCTGCCGTAAAACCCACGCCTTCCATCCGGAAAAAACAACGGACTGCGGATATTAAAGGCAATCCGGTAATGCTTTCCATACAAGGTAGACATGACCCCTGCATTGTTGTAAGAATGGTACCTGTACTTGAAAACATGGTAAATCTTGTACTTATAGATCTTTTACTTTCACAAAGAGCATTAAAAGGAGTTAGACATGGATGATCTTATTCCGAGGGACCGGTTGATAAAGGACGGGCTTAAAGGTTTCGGTGCTGTCGGCGGGGGCATGGGTATTCTGATTTTAAGGGCACTGTCTTCGAACCTGATTGTCGGTTTAATCGCTGCGGGTCTGGTTGCCGTAGTTGGTGTTATTATCGGCAGTTCGAAGGAAGACAGAACTGCGGGTCTTATTACCCTTGGTGTAGCTGCGGTAACTGTAGTTGCAGCAATAATTCCCGGTCTGCGCTGGCTGATGCGTATTTCGGGTTGGGGTTTAATCCTGGCAGGTGGAATAACGCTGTTCCGTTTTTTCAGGAATCTAAGAAAGCGGATATAATTGATTTTTTCATTTAATCCTGTTTTTCTGCTAAAGCTTGTCGTTATCGGCATTATGTCGGGAACTCTTGGATCTCTACTCGGTGTCGGAGGAGGCGTTATTAATGTTCCGTTTATACTTCAGCTCGGAGCCGTTCCGGATATAGCGAGAACAGCAGGACTCCTTTTAAGTTCCGTAACAGGTATTGCTTCCTTTTTATCGCACAGAAAAGCAGGAAATATCGAAAAAGGCAAACTTAACAGGCTGCTGCCGTGGGCAATTCTCGGTGTAATGCTGGGAGTAAGTTTTCAGATAATATTTAAAATGCTCTTCCCTGGTATCGATTATACATTAATTTTTAAGCTGCTCTTTGTTGCAATTCTTGTTTTTGCATTATTTAGAATGCTTAAGTCTGTTTTATCTGTAAAAGTAGTAACCGAAATCGAAGAACAAAAAAGTATAAAGGATTTAAAATGGCCTTCCAGGGCATTAATAACGGTTCCGGGGGGATTCCTTGCAGGCATTTTAGGGATCGGCGGTGGAGTTTATTACGGTCCTGTTTTAAAAACCGTTGTTAAATTACCCATCAAGGAAGC
>QILZ01000025.1 GCA_003233545.1 Spirochaetales bacterium | reverse complement strand
AAAGGGTATCTCTTTTCCTTACCCTGTACTTAACGATTTTCAGGCTTTTTATTACAGCCGGTGATAACTTTTTGGTTAAGATCCCGGCAGTGTTATGCTCCGGTATGGTCGTCTTTAAGAGAAGCATCTCCGCACTGTTATCCTTAGGGAAAGAAACAGGGGTTATGCCGGATTCATGCCTGTTAAGTTCGAGATAGATCATCAGCATAATTATTACAGAAAGCACAAGTATAGCTGCAGAGTTTAATTTCTTTCCCTGTATAATCGATTTCTGATCCGGGGAAGCCGTATCTTTTCTGTCTCCGCTGTTGGTAACTGCAGGTTTTTTCTGAATAGTTACGGATAAATTCCTATGTAGATTTCTTCTCTTGATATTCTGATTATTTAATACGGCTATCATTAATTCCTCACGTAAAACATATCGACAAGAAAATAGATCCATATTAATTATTTATAAGGAGAAGTGGTATTGCTTTAACAGATACCTTATTGTCTGGAACAAACCCGAAAAAAATGACATTATTCTACTTAACAATCCTGATACGAATATGATTATAATAAGAAGGTGTGCAGGAACCAGGGGCAGTCAAATTAAAAGGAAAACACTTGCGGACTAAAAAAGATAAGAGAAGGCTCACTTTCTTTATCCTGTTTTTATGCGCTATTGTAATTGTACTTATCGGAAGGCTTACACAGTTGATGATCTTTTTGCCGGTACAGGAGAAACAGGATATAATAAAGTTTCCTATTGTAGAGAGAGGATCGATACTGGATAGAAACGGAAGGATATTGGCAGTATCCACCAGGCTGGATTCGGTTGCTGCGTGGATGCCGGCCATCGAAAATCCCGCAGCAACGGCATCGATACTTTCCGTAATTCTCGGAATGAGTAAAGAACAGATACTTAATAAATTTAAAAATCATGCCGGATTTGTTTTTTTAAAACGGCTTGTAAGCCCCACAATTGCAGATAAAATCAGATCCTTAAAAGAGAAACAGATGCTGAAAGGCATTAATCTTATTCAGGAATACGGAAGAAGCTATCCCGAGCAGGAACTTGCATCCCATGTACTGGGATATGTAGGCGTGGACAATATAGGACTCGGAGGAATCGAATACTCCTTTAACCAGGTATTATCTCCTCCGGCAATAGGCAGGGATATTAAAAAAATCTACGGCAACCAGGTATTTCTCACGATCGATGTAAATATTCAATATATTATTCAAAAAGCCGCAATAGAGGCTTTTGATAAAAATAAGGCCGATGCTGTAATAATACTTGCCATGGAAGCAAAAACAGGTGAAATACTGGGTTATGTGTCCATACCCAATTTTAACCCGAATGATTACACAAACTATAGCCGCGGTGCATTAAGGGACAGACCGCTTACATTTACATATGAACCCGGTTCCGTATTCAAGGTATTCTCGATTTCATCCATGCTTCAGACCGGGGCAATAAAATACAATGAGCATTTCTACAGCAACGGTGTTTATGAAAAAAAATTAAGCAATGGGAGGGTTATAAGAATAAATGATATCGGACTGCACAGAGACGTTACCCCCCAGCGAATTATCCAGGTTTCCAGTAATGTAGGTGCGGCATATGCATCCGATAAAATTGGTAAAAATGCATTTTACCGGATGCTGCGCATGTACGGCTTCGGCAAACCGACAGGCCTGCCGCTGCCCGGCGAAACCGCCGGGATACTGAGGAAACCTAAAACATGGTCGGCGAGATCAAAACCGACAATTGCTATGGGACAGGAGGTAGCAGTTTCCGCGGTTCAGATTGTCAGTGCCGCAACCGTTTTTGCAAACAGCGGTGTCCTTTTAAAACCGCGGATTGTAAGGAAAATTGTTTCGCCGCAGGGGGATTTAATTAAAGAATATCCGCGTGAACCGATAAGGGAAGTACTTTCTCCTAAAGTAGCAAAGGAAACTTTAGAGATGATGGAGACAGCTACCGAAAATCAGGGAACTGCAAGACGGGCACGAATAAAAGGTTTAAGAATATCTGCAAAAACAGGGACCGCACAGGTTCTGGATACTGAAACGGGAAAGTACTCGAAAAACCATTTTATATCCTCATTTTTAGGAATATTCCCCACGAATAACCCTGAGCTAATTATATACGTTGTAATAGACAATCCCAAATATGAGACATACGGGGGACGCATCGCAGCTCCCGTATTTAAGAAAATAACTGAATTCCTCGTTACTTACAGGGGTATTCCCTTAAAAACCGATACTGTGTATAAAGCACCGGAAAAAATAAAAGTTGATATTCCGGGCAGGATAAAGATCGGATCGATTATGCCGGATTTAACAGGTAAATCGAAACGGTACCTGCTTCCCCTGTTAAAACTCGATGACTTTAAAGTAAATATTATCGGATCAGGATACGTTGCAGGCCAGCAGCCGCAGCCCGGTACAAAACTTAAGAAAGGTATGAAAATAACAATTATTTTAAAATGAATTTTCTTGATAATAACTTGAGAATAATATTTAAAAACAATCCGCTCTTAAAATCTGCTTTTAAACAAAATATTACTCCCTTAAGCAATTTACGGATAATAGATACTCCTTCCGGAAACCCTACGGGAATACTGGAAGGACTCTATATTCACAGCAGGTACGACCCCGAAAGAGAAGCTGTTAAAATAATAAAAAGAAATACAACCTTAAAAATATCCTCGGGCGTAATTTTCGGCTTCGGACTAGGATATATGACCGGGGCATTTTTACAGCAGTATCCCCGCACACCTCTTCTCGTAGTTGAACCGGATATTTCTTTTTTTCTTAAAGCGCTGTCTTCCCGTGATATGTCGCATTTCCTGGGTTCCGGCAATGTCATTTTTATTTTAGGAAGCAGTCCGGCAGAATTCAGTTCTTTTATACCTGATAATTTTCCGGTATCGGAAGTACAGATATACAAACTTCGTTCTGTCTTTTTGAAAAATGAAAAATACTATATGGAAACCGAGAAAGTTATAAAAGATTTTATAAGGCGAAAGGAAATAAACAATCAAACCTTACAGAGATTCGGCAAACTATGGGTAAAAAACCTTGTAAAGAATATCAGGCTTTTTCTGCGGTTCCCCGGTGTTTCGGTCTTATCCCGGATCTTTAACAATATCCCGGCTGTTATCGTTGCCGCCGGACCGAGCCTTGACATGTTTATAGATCTGCTGCCCGAAATATCAAAAAGAACACTGCTTATCGCTGTTGATACGGCTGTCCGTCCGCTTTTACAGAGGGGAATAAAGCCGGACTTTATTATTATTGTGGACCCGCAGTATTGGAATACAAAATATCTGGAGAGGATAACCTTTAGTAATTCATTTTTCATAGCCGAACCGGCCACGCATCCCCGTGTCTTCGAACTTCTTTCCGGTAAGGGTTTTTTTGCAGGCTCCCTCTTTCCTCTCGGCAGATACTTCGAGTCTATATTCGGAGAAAAGGGTACACTCGGGGCCGGCGGTTCCGTCACAACAACCGCCTGGGATTTTGCCCGCCTATTAGGCTGCAGTCCGATTTATATCGCAGGAATGGATCTGGGATTCCCGTTTAAGAAAACTCATTGTAAGGGAACCTCCCTTGAAAACATCTGGTATTATACCTCCGGCAGAACATTGCCTGTAGAGACAAATTCTTTCCTTGCAATTTATTCTGCCGCACCATTTTACACTTACTCCTTTAATCATAAGCGGATAATATCCGATCAGAGAATGATGATATACCAAAAATGGTTCGAAAATCAATTTATACAGCACCGTGAAACAAAAACATATATACTAACGGGAAACGGGTTAAAACTTGACAATACTTCCGTGATGCAGCCGGATAAACTTATCGAACTATCATGTATAAGGGAACATATCGACAGTTTACTGTCTAAAATCGACAAAAATCATTTCGATTTAAAACGGAAAGAAACCACTAAAGGAAGACTACACAAATCCATGGCCGATTTAATCGACGATTTTAAAGAAATCGAAAATCTTGCCGGGCTTGGAATTACAAAAACAAAAAAACTTCAATCCTCCTTGCGGAGCTGCAAGGATTATACGAAAATTATTGAGGAACTCGATGAAATTGATAAAACTATTCTCTCCCTGAAATCGAGAAATATTGCCGGATTTTTACTGCAGAAAACAATTCGCGATATTGGCAGTAATGTTAATGCGGAAGACGATACTGAAATCTTAAATAACAGTCTTAAATTATACAGGGAACTTAAAGAATCGGTACATTACCATATAGAACTATTAAGGATAGACACAATATAGCGGTATTCCAATTTATGCTAAAGTTATTCTTAAATAATCCGAACCTATAACAGAGGGAAATAGTATTAAAACACACCCCTCTGGAAAAACGGTATGCTGTAGAGACGTCCAGGCATACCGTTTTTAGTTTTTAAAATGAGTAAAACAAAAGTGTTTATTTTTAAGAATTCAGCTCTTTACCGCTTTTTCTATCGCGGAAAACATCCTTTCAGGTTTAAAAGGTTTCACAATAAAATCTTTAACGCCCGATTTTATTGCTTCTACAATTAATCTCTGCTGGCCCAAAGCGGAACAAATAATTATTTTTGCATCGGAATCTATCTCTAATATCTTCTTCATGGCATCGAGACCGTTCATATTT
Organism: Spirochaetales bacterium; assembly: GCA_003233545.1. Taxonomy (GTDB): domain Bacteria; phylum Spirochaetota; class Spirochaetia; order SZUA-6; family SZUA-6; genus SZUA-6. The sequence goes on along the minus strand of QILZ01000025.1, from coordinate 891 downwards.
GGCATTGTAATATCCAGGATAACAACATCGGGACTTAATATTCTGTATTTCTCCACGGCTTCTAACCCATCGGAAGCTTCGCCTACTACGTCGTATCCTCTACCGCTTAATATCTCTTTCTGTACCATTCTCATAAAAGACAGATCATCTGCGAGCAATATTCTGACAGTCATTTTTCCCCCTGTTTACAACCTCTCTAAAATTGATGAAGTATCGAGAATATAAACTATACTGCCGTCTCCTAAAACCGAAATACCCGAAAAAAGATGCTTCGAATTAAGTATATCATCTATCGGTTTAATAACAATATCCAGTTCCTCTACAAGCATATCCACAAAAAGACAACCCTTCATCGATCCGTGCCTTATAATTACACCGTAATTTTCTTCCCCCTTGCTTACCCGCTTTCCCAAAAGGGAATCGAGATAAATAACCGGGACTTCCTCATCTCTGTAATTGTACATGGCTCTGCCGTTATCGTATCTTATTTCGGTATTAAGCACTTCCACCGTTTCTTCCGTTTTATTTACGGGAATAGCATAAAGATGGTTTCTGGAACGAATTATTACAGCGTTTAATATTGTTAAAGTCAGCGGTAATGTTATGGTTATCGTACTTCCTCTGTCCTGTTCGGTTTGTAGAGAAACATCACCGTGAAGTTCGTCCTTGATCTTTGTGGCAACAACGTCCATGCCTACACCGCGGCCCGAAAGGTCCGTTACTTCATCCTTCGTACTGAATCCCGGGAAAAAGATGCACCTGACTATTTTGTCATATGAGGTATCTCCTCGTGTAATAAGGCCTTTCTCCAAAGCTTTTTCCTCGATTTTTTTCAAATCAAAACCGCCGCCGTCATCGGATACCTGGAGGATGATATTTCCTCCTTCCTGG
>QILZ01000258.1 GCA_003233545.1 Spirochaetales bacterium | reverse complement strand
ATCCCGGCTGAACCGGAATATTTTTCGTTCTGCAGATTAACGGCGGTCAGACCGATATCATTAATTCTTATGATATTCTCCTCGCTTAAGATAAATGCCCTTTCGATAATGTTTTCGAGTTCTCTTATATTGCCGGGGAATGAATAATTTCTTAGAATATTCAAAGCTTCCTCGTCGATGCCTGTAATATGTTTCGACATAACTCTGTTGAATTTATCTATGAAAAAGCTTATAAGATCAGGCAAATCTTCCATTCTTTCTCTTAAGGGCGGCAGATGTATCTGAAATACATTTAATCTATAGAAAAGGTCTTCCCTTAATTTATTCTCTCTTACAAGTTTTTCCGGATTTTTGTTGGTGGCCGTAATTATCCTGGTCTCTACAGGTATGGTTTGAGTGCCGCCTAATCTCCGGATCTTTTTATCCTGTAGAACTCTTAAGAGTTTAACCTGCAGATGTACCGGCATATCACCTATTTCATCGAGGAAAATCGTTCCGGAGGCGGCAAGCTCGAACATTCCGGGTTTACGGTTATTCGCACCGGTAAAAGCCCCTCTTTCGTAGCCGAAAAGTTCGCTTTCTATCAACGATTCCGGTATTCCTCCGATGTTTACGGCAATAAACGGATAATCATCACCCGGAGAAATGCTGTGAATTCTCTTTGCGGCTACCTCTTTTCCGGTACCGCTTTCGCCTGTTATCAGTACTGTGGAGGGAGCAGCCGCAACTTTTGCTATAAGTTTCGATATTTTCTGCATCTTTCTGCCTCTGCCCGCCAGGTTGTTCCGGTTTCCGGAAAAAGCGGTTCCTGCTGTCGATTTCAGTTTATCCTGAATTATTTTTTCCTCTATGAGTCTCTTTAACTTTATTGTTAGTTCTTCGGGGTCGAAGGGTTTAACAATATAATCGCGGGCCCCGAGCTTCATCGCCTCCACAGCATCCTTTACTTCGCCGAATGCCGAAATCATTATAACAGGAACGTTATATCCCTGGTCTTTTATCCATTGCAAAAGCTCGAGTCCGTTAATTCCGGGCATTTTTAAATCTATAACCGCCGCATAAAAGTATTCACCGTTTAAAAACCTCTGTGCGGATATGCCGTTTTCTGCACAAACCGCCTCTATACTTTCAAGTTTCAGATAATTTGCGATCGAATCCCGTATATTTTTTTCATCATCCACAATCAATACTTTCAAAGTTTGTACGTCTTCTCCTTAAATTTCGCTTAAGGTAATCAGAATTTCAGTGCCTCCGTGTTCTCTGTGCTTAATCTTTATGATGCCGTTCATCGCTTCGATGAACCTTTTGCTTAAGGCCAGCCCGATACCTGAACCTTTTGTCTTTGTCGTATAAAACGGGTCGTATACCCTCTTAATCAGTTTCTCCGGTATTCCTTTTCCTCTGTCTCTTATGTAAATATAGACATGGGTTCTCTTTTTGTCGAGTTCAATTTCTACAGGCTGTCTTTTGGTTTTTATCATACCTTCACTGCTTTCCAGGGCATTTCTTATCAAATTTTCCAGAACCGATCTTAGCCTTTCCCTGTCGAAAAGGATTAAAATATCATCGGTTGAATTATTTTTATACTCTATATTTTCTTTAAACCTCATAAGGAGTTCTTTGATGAAATTGTTAAGGTTGATTGTTTCGGGATTTCCTTTCGGGTTTCTTAAGAAATCACCTATTTTATCTGTAAGATTGCTGATTCTCTCTATTTCTTCATCGATGACTGCAAGTTCGGCTTTTCTTTCTTCCGGCAGAACCCTTTTAAGATAACCGGTTTGTATACGAATAGCCCCTAAAGGATTTTTAATCTCATGGGCAAGCGTCCTCGCTGCTTCTCCGAGCGTGACAAGCTGTGTCTGTGCAGCCATTTTCTTTCTGTATGTAACATTGCTGCGGTAGAGAAATACAAAGAATCCCATGAGTATTATCAGAATTATCGGAAGGGAAACAAGAAGGCCGCTATAGATTCGTTGTTTTTTAAAAAAATCCGAGATATCAAGTTTGATGTAGGCAAAATGGGGCAATCCCTTTGCACCCCTGAACATTCTGCTCATCCGGCCGTTATTTCCCATCATCATTCCTCTCTGCATCCCCAGAGGCCGTATCATGATAAGGACATGTTCCTTACTGACAAATTTAAAATAGGACGAAGACTCTGTTATATTATAAAGGCTTGTAATTTTCCGGGGTGCATCCCTGTACAGTTTATATGCATCTCCCGAGGCATAGTACAACCCGAATCCTAAAATCTGCCTATCGTTTTTAAGGACACTTAAATCCTGATTTTCGCGGTATACCTCGATATAAGAATTAACGGTCTTTTCAGCCTGATATTCGATAAGGATCCTGTTACGCCTGTTTTCTCCGTTTAACAGTAGTATTGTAAATAGGATGAGGAGAATAAACAGCATGCCGACCGAAACGATAATGACAGAATCTTCTTTAGACATATCTCCCCGGATTGTTATTTTTCTACCCTCTGTTCCCATTTAACCGATAGTCTAATAATAAATTGTTTTGCCCCACAGGGATGTGATGATGTTTCTTAAGTGAGAATCAAGAACATGGTAGGAGTAGTATTTTAAACCAAGAGTATAATTTGTTTCCACCATATCCTGCCGGAACTTATGATCTTCGAGTACCCTTCGTGTCTGCTCCACAGTATCATCGGATATAAAATCGTTCATTTCCACTACCTTAAATCCCTTCGGTTTAATATCGAAGGAGTAGATCGAATAGTTATTAACAAGAATCGGTTTTTTATGATATATGGCTTCCAAAAATCCATTACCGAAACCCTCGAAGATAGAAGGATAGGTAATAAAATCAGCACTGTCATATATATCACTTAATGCATAGATTTTTTTCCCGTCTTTTGTTGTATCCCGTTTATAATCGATTCTGTTTTGAACGAATATCGTATTAACATTAAGGAGTTCTGCAAAACTTTTAACCCTGTTCTGATACTCATATCCTTCATCTCCGGAGGCGTGGCTTATTACAAGAACGGCATTATCGCCAAGTCTGTGGACAAGTTCTATTGCGTGCTCTATTCCTTTTCTCTGCACAACTCTTGTCGGCTGAAGAACAAAAATAGCATTTTCAGGAATACCAAGTTCTTTTCTTACATCCTTCGAATAATCGTCTATACCCGGCGGCGGCTGTTCGAATTCCATGACATTGGGTATAAGCATGGCAGAAGCTCCTGTCCGCAGGGCGAGCTGGTTGCGTCCGGATGAATTTATAACAACATGAGCCATGGACGGCAGTCGGGGAGGAAAAGCGGAATTAAAATAATCCCAGACACAGTTTGTTAAAAAACGTTTTCTTTCCCAGAAGAAATCATGATGATGAGCAATCGTGGAAATACCCGTTTCGGCAATAACCTCTGTCAAGGCAAGGCCGAGAGGGATATTAAGCGGAATGGTCAGGATGTTTTCCGGTATTACAAGGTCAATATTAAATTTCTTAATAAATTCATAAATCTTTTTTTTAAGAATAACACGGTAATGATGTATCATTTCCGTCAGTTCCTGTGGACGGCGGGTATTTTCAAAGCTCATATGGTGCATCATTCGAATTTCGGGATGCATAAAGTGAGCTTCTTCGACAAGGAAAGAGAGGTCTTCCGGAGTTTCCAGTTCACCGGCCATATAGTAGCAGTGAAAACCACGCCGTTCCAGTATTTGTGCCCATTTAAAGGTTTCCAGTGATACGCCGTCCGTGCCTGCAAACCTGAAGGAAATAAAACCTATATTTCTGCCGTTTTTCATTGTTGTTAATATCCTCTTAAAAATAAATAATTGTATATTATAGATTAATTATATTTTTTTAACAGTACCTGTCAGGGAAATTACACTTTAATTTTATAAAAAAGTGCAATACTATAGGAGATAATATGAAATTACTGATTGTTTGTCCGATTCCGATAGAATTCAATGCCTGCAGATCTGTATTTTCCTTAAAGGATATCCGGGCAAAAACGAGGTGCAGAGCTGCACGTGGTACCGTGCAAAATACAGAGGTATATATAATAGAAAGCGGTCCGGCAAAGGCACGGTCGGCAGCAGAGACAGTATCCGGCATAAATCAATTCGAACCCGATCTTGTAATCGATACGGGGACATGCGGGGGGTTAAGCAGCGGAAGCCTTATCGGAGAAATTATTATTTCGGAAGTTTGTTATGAGTATGATATAAGCGGAAGCGGTTTTCCGAGGAGAATTATTCCGGAAATGAAGCTGCCTTCTGCGTTTGAATTCTTAAGCACCAATGATAAGGACAGGATATTAAGAAAAGCTGCAGAATTCGGCAGGGATATGAATTATTTTGTAAAATCGGGAATTCAGGCAAGCGGTGAATATCTGGTTCAGTCTCTTGCCGCTAAAAAAAATCTTCATTCCCTGTTTCATGCCGACGGGTGCAACTGGGAAACTGCAGGTGTTTTTATAGCATCATTAAAAAATTCGGTTCCCCCTTTAAGTATACGTATTGTATCCGATCTCGGAGATGAAGATGCTTTAAAAACCTTTAGAAAAAATGCAAAGAAATCTTCGTTCGAGCTTTATCGCTTTATTGAAAATCTTATTATATCCGGCTGGTTTTCCGATTTTATGGAAAGCTGGAGACTTGTAAGTTCGACAAAGAAAGAGTCTATGCCCGATACGGTCCTGCCGTGAGCGGTATTATAATTAAACAAAATTAAATCTTGAACTTTAGGGTTTCAGCGCATACAATAATAAGTAGAAGAAATAAGAATATTGCAGGAGGGAAACATTGTCCAAAACCTTTGTAGAAACATCGACATACCTTATAGAAGGAATTGACGAGATGGTAAAAGAGGGATATTACAGGAACAGAACGGAGGGAGTAAATGATGCGATCAGGCTCCTGCTTAAACAGTATAAAATTTCCAAATTACATGCAAAGGATTCGAAAATCAGTACGGAGCAGGATGCCGGTAAAAAGAAACCCGAATAAATAATTATAAATGGAAGTGATGTGATTATTTGAAAATTCATTATGATGAAAACAAACTGGCGGAAAGGATGGTTCGGTTCCAGATAGAACAGCGCGGCATAAGCGATCCGGATGTCTTAGAAGCTATGAAAAAAATACCGAGACATCTTTTTTTATCGTCCGGAGCTGCTCACAGGGCATATGGTGACTACCCTATCCGGATCGGTTTTGAGCAGACAATTTCTCAGCCCTATATGGTAGCATATATGACGGAAGTGCTTCGTGTCGGCAGTAAAGACAGGGTGCTGGAGGTGGGAACGGGAAGCGGGTATCAAACTGCTGTTCTTGCACAGATTGCGGAAAGCGTTTATACGGTAGAGAGGATCAGGTCGCTTTCCCTGCATGCACAGAAGATTCTTAAAGAACTTGGCTATACCAATGTATTCTTTAAAATCGGTAACGGGTTTAAAGGATGGGCGGAACACGCACCATATTCCCGTATTATTGTTACGGCAGCCTCTAAGGATGTCCCTGAAGCATTAAAAGACCAGCTTGCCGATAATGGTATTCTTGTAATTCCTG
>QILZ01000010.1 GCA_003233545.1 Spirochaetales bacterium | reverse complement strand
TCTTCATCCGGAGGCAGAAAATCTCCCCAGTCCTCGACAAGCTCCGGCGTAAATGTATCATCGACGATTTTTTTTATAACTTTTATTTCCCTGTTGATCTTTTTAAAATCGAAGGGCCGTATTGTTATGCCGAACCTGTCCCTGGTTTTTTCTGCAAGGCGGGTAAAACGTTCGGGAAACCCCTTATCCTGTTTAAGCCGGAGGGCATACAGAGTATTGTACCGTATAAAACCGTACTTCTCGTAAAAATCATTATAATACGGAGGATTCCAGCTTGTAAGGAAATAAGGAGGTTCATCAAATCCGTCTGTTAATGCACCCCTGAAGTTATCTTCCCCGTCCGGAGGAAGCGGGCCGCGGATAAGGGAAATATTCCAGCCCTTAAATATCTCCATAGCCCTGTCTGCCAGGGCCTTAAAAATCTCGTAATCTTCTTCAAAGTCAAAAAGGGAAAATACTCCTTCGCGTTTATTGAGCGTTTTGATAAAATTATTCGAATACCCTATAAGAATTCTCCCTGCCGGAATTCCATTGCGGAAGGCTATCAGAAGAATCATTTCTCCGCTGGAAAAGTAGGGATTCTTCGTTTTTATCAGTGTATCCCGAACAAGAATAAAAGGAGTCATTATAAAGGGTGTATTACGGCCGAATAATGTACCTGGAAGATTTAAAAACACTTTTCTTAATCTCTTTGTATCAGCCTGTATGATATCGATCATAGTTGAATTATAAATCCATTTTAAGGAAATGTAAAACTTAAAAAAAACAGGAACATGATGAATTTGTCTGTATCGGTTGCAATTCCCGGGCCGGCTATTAGCCGGAGGACCGGAAAGATGAAAAGGAGTTCCAGCGGTTTTTTTCTGCCATGAATTCTCTTTATTTCCTTTTAAAATATGTAACCATGTCTAAAAATCCGTAGAGACTGTTACTGCTGAAACTGATTGTTTTGTCTGTTGTTCTTTTTAAGAATTCATTTGTCCAGTGTTCGGTTCGATGTACAATCGATTCTGCGTATTCCCTGTTGATAAAATAGCCGAGAGATACATGGGGAGCGTAGCAGGATGTCGATGTTTTTATACCGAACCGGACTTGATATTCCTTGATAAGCTTCCTTCGCTCAAGTTTAATATTATCGAGGTATTTTTCGGAACCCTTATCTGCCGGCTTTAAACAGGCTACCAGAACATTGGTTCCCCATATTGAGAGTTTTTCGAATTTAAAGGTTATTATGGAATTCATCGGGACAGGAAGGGGGTCTCCGCTTAGTCTTATGGCAACTCTACTGCTTTCAAGAAGAGATTCGGGCAGCTTCTTTAAGAATTCTTTTACACCAAGCCTTTCACTGCGTTTTATTTTGTGAACATTGCTGTCATTTAATCCGTCCCATACGGTAACATGGTATGAGGAACAAGGCAAAGGACAGAATAAATGTCTGCTTAAAAGTTGTTTTATACCATTTAAGGACAGGGAAAATATTTTGTAAAGTTCCGGATTCCCGGCTGTTCCGGATTGTGCCGGACAATTGCAGTTGATTTTATATAAGCTGCCGTTATCCGGCATCGGTGACAGGGAATTACCCGGATTATCGAATAACAGCGAAAATCCCTTAAACGGTGCCCATACAGGTACGAACCCGGCGATTTTTTCATTTGTAATAGTAATAATCTGCTTCGCATCCATTTGTCATGACTCCTTGTAATTCCGGTCTATCAGGGAGAATATCCCTCCTTCTGAGAATTAAAAAAATTAAAAAAAACATTGACAGGAGCGGATAATCTATGATAACATGTTACTAACACGCTTTAATAGTGTGAAATAACAAAAAAGGAGCTAAATATGAGAAAATTCCTGATTCTACTGGCAGTTTTTCTGTTTTTCACTCAAAATTTTCTGAGTGCAGCGGGAACCGGCGAAAAAGGAGCCAAAGTTGATCCGAAGGATAAATACGTATCGGTCATGGCTTACTGGGGCGGGGATGAGGAAGCCGGTTTCAGAGAAGTTCTGAAAGCTTTTACTGCGAAAACCGGTATTCCTTATATATATGAAGGAAATCGTGATATGGGTACATTACTCAATCTCAGAATTGCAAGCGGTGATCCTCCCGACATTGCCATGACTTCCAGTCCCGGAACGATGGCCAGATATGCAAAAGAGGGTGTTATTAAAGCCCTCGACGGCAGTGATCCGATTCTTCCAAAAGATATCCTTAATAAGAATTATTCACAGGCCTGGATCGATCTCGGTACTGTCGATGGGAAATTCTACGGTCTTACGGTGAAGTGTAATTCCAAGAGCACTTTCTGGTACAAGCCGGCTTCTTTTAAGGCATTAGGCGTTAGTCCGCCCGATACCTTTGCCGGTTTACTCGAAATCGCAGATAAGTACCTGGCCGCAGGCAAAACTCCATATTCTATCGGCGGTGGAAGTACCTGGACTTTGACCGACTGGTTCGAGAATATATATGTCCGCGTAGCAGGTCCTGAAAAGTATCTAAAACTGTTCGTTACACACGAGGTTAAATGGACGGATCCTTCCGTTGTAAAGGCATTCGGATATTTCAAAGAGATTGTATACCCCGAAAATAAGCTTGCAGGTGGTGTAGAAGGAACTCTCTCCACCGGTTTTATCGATGGTTTCGATGTAATCCTACGTAAAAACCCCGGGGCGGAGATGTACTTTGAAGGTGGTTTTATGAGCAGCTTTGCGGAACAGAATTTCCCGAAGCTCGTTGGCGGTAAGGATTACAGTTTCTTTGCGTTTCCGGAGATCGATCCGAAATGGGGAAAACCTGTCGTAGGCGGCGGAGACCTTGCAATCGTATTCGAAGACCGGCCAAATGTACGGGAATTAATACGATTTCTTGCAAGTAAAGAGGCAAATACAATATGGGCAACTGCCAAGAAAGGTGCGGTAGTATCCCCGAACAAAAACGTTCCTCTTAATGTATATCCGGTACTTAAAGGACTGGAAGCTGCACAGGTTACCCAGGCTGAGTCTTTTGTTTTTGACGGATCCGATCTTTCTCCGTCCGCAATAGGCGGCGATGCAATGAGAATAGCGCTTCAGAATTTCATTACCGATCCCGGTAAATTAAACGGTATTCTTAAGACTCTCGAAGCAGCTGCGGAAAGGGCATACAAGTAACAGCTGTGATAATAAGGCATCCCGGATTGTTTTATGATCTATAAAAATATATGGACTGGATTTTACAATAATTTTTTGATATGACTGAAACATAAGAGAAAATGGTTAAAAGTGCCGAAAAAGCTGACACAAGGGCAGATCTTTGCTCTTGTGTCGAGCCGGCTCATTGGCCGGTCTTATTAACATTATACACTTCCGTCGACTGTGTATAATGGAGGTGGAAATGATCGAGCGAAAAAATAATCTATATGCATGGCTGTATCTTCTTCCGGCTTTAATTCTAATCGGCGGATTCTTTATATACCCGGTTATTCAGACCTTCAGATTGAGTTTATACAGTGGGCTCGGTTTTAATCCGACCAGGTTTGTCGGATTAAAAAACTATGTTCAGCTTTTGACAAACGATAAACTATTTGTAAGCTGGTTTCCCCCTTCAGGAGCATTATTCAATAATGTTCTCTGGCTGCTCCTCTATCCTCTGGGTGTTGTCGGAACAGGGCTTATTGTTGCAGTATTATCAGATAGGGTAAAATATGAGCCGGCAATAAAGGCGGTCATTTTTCTGCCTGTAATGATATCCGCAACTGCAGCTTCTGTTATTTTTAGGTTTCTATTCAGTCCGAATCCTGTTATTGGCGCACTCAACGCTTTTTTAGTGAAGGTTGTACCTGGTTTCCAGGCTGTTCCCTGGCTCGGCCGGGCAAGTCTGGTAAATTTTGCAACAATCATTGCTGCGGTCTGGATTGGAACAGGTCTTTCAATGACAATTTTATCTGCTGCATATAAGTCCATAGACCGTGGAATCCTGGAAGCAGCAAAAATAGACGGTGCAAATGGAAGACAACTTTTCTGGAGAATAAGCCTGCCCATGATGGCAAACCCGATTTCTTTTGTGTCCGTAACAGCAATAATTGCTTCACTTAAGGTGCTCGACCTGATTCTGGTAATGACGGACGGCGGCCCGCGCGGTAAAAGCAGGGTTATCGCATTTACTTTTTACCAGGAGGTTTTCAGGAATCACTATACCGGGTATGGAAGTGCGGTGGCAATGCTTATGTTATTGCTTCTTTTCCCCCTTATGGTGGTACAGATTAAACGCTTAAAGAAAGAGAAGATATAGAGATGAGCAGCATTATCATTGTTAAGAAAAAGGAAGCACATAAAGTACGCAGTATTTTAAAGCAGAGTTATACTCATGCATTTCTTTTTTTCCTTGGATTGATATGGATAATTCCTTCTTTCGGTCTTTTTGTAACTTCATGGCGCTCGAGAGCGGAAATAGCTGCTTCCGGATGGTGGACGGCGTTTGTGCGAGGCAAATTTACTGTTTCTAATTATGCAGAAGTACTTCTGGCACAGGGATTTCTCCATAATTTTATTAACAGTATAATTATTACAATCCCTTCGGTTATCCTTCCGATAATGATTGCGGGGTTTGCCGCTTATGCATTTGAATGCCTTAAATTCAAAGGAGGCAATGCATTGTTTCTGGCAATAATCGCTCTCCTTGTTATTCCATTGCAGACAACATGGGTGCCGGTACTCAGGATGTATAGATTTTTAAGCCTGTCCGGCTCATGGTTAACCATTTGGCTGGCCCATACAGCCTACGGGCTTCCATTTGCGATTTTTCTTCTAAGGAACTTTTTTGCCGACATCCCGAAAGATCTGTTTAGCTCTGCAAAAATTGACGGATGTTCTGATCCGGGTATTTTATTTCGGATTGTAATGCCGATTTCTACACCGGCAATAGCCTCCCTCGGCATATTTCAGTTTGTATGGACATGGAATGATCTGATGAATGCCCTGGTATTCCTTGCAGATCCAAAAAAATACCCGTTAACGGTTGCAATCCAAAATCTTCTGGGTCAGTATGGATCGGAATGGCACCTGCTGTCAGCCGGTGCATTTATCGCGATGTTTATACCACTGTTGGTATTTTTTTCCTTACAGAGATTTTTTGTCAAAGGGATAACTGCAGGTTCAATAAAGGGGTAGCTTCCTGTCTATACACTTTGGCGCATTATCATCAGGGTGTCTTGACAAAACGATTACTTAAAGCTCAAAGTTTACGGGTATTTACCGAAATAACAGAAAATCTTTATGCTAATCATTGACATCGTCCTTCTCTTCATTTAGCATATTTGTATGGCGGATACTCGATGCCGGAGAATGTGAGATTATTAGACCGGTTTTAAACAGCCGGATGTATATGTATTAAGAAGGAAGATACGCTATATCGGGTTTTCATTTAAGAGTCCAAAAAAAACGACATGGTGCATTAAGCTTACTCTGCAACACTATAAGTAAGGAGGGCCGGCGGGTTTTGCTGAAGAAAAGAATCTCAAGCGAGGAGAGCTGGTGTTTCAAGAACAACCGTTTCATTTGTCCTGAATAATACTCCCGGTAAGCAGATATCGGAGGAAACAAGGCAGAAGGTATTAAAGGCAGAAGCCGAGTTGAATTATATGCCTAATGAAGTTGCCCGTGAACTTGCAATGATAAAGTATAAAGATATCGGTTTTTTTATCTGTAATTCTCAGTCTATGTTTTCCGGGATATTTATCAGGCGGATAATCGAAGGAATGTCCCCGGCGCTTAACAAAAACCGCTTTCAACTTATTCTGCAGCCTGTTAAAATAGGGGAGGCGGATTATCTGCAGCTTGCCAGAAAAAATAAAATAGATGGAATCATCCTTGTTAATACCTATTACCGGGATAAAGGCCTGTTAGGTTTGATAGCTGAAGATTTTCCTCTTGTTGTCATCGGGAAGATGGAGAATAAGAATATTGCCCAAGTGGATATTGATAATTTTTCCGCTGCCGGTGAGGTTGTTAATTACCTGGCCAATCTCGGCCACAAAAAAATCTCGATGATTATACACGGACCCCTTGCTTATTATGCTGTAAAAAACAGGCTCGAAGGGTATAAAAAGGCTCTGATAGAAAACGAAATTCCCGTAAGAGAAGATTATATTGTACAGGGAAATTTTTCGGAAGAAAGCGGGTATATGGCGATGCAGAAACTTCTTTCTTTAAAAGACAAACCTACGGCGGTTTTTGCCGGCAATGATTTAATCGCATACGGCGCTATTCAGGCTATAAAGGATGCAGGGTTTTCTATTCCGAAAGATATGTCGATTATAGGGTTCGACGATGATTTATTTTCGCGTTATCAGCAGCCGCCTCTTACAACAATGAATCTTCCTGCAGCAGGACTAGCTGAAAAAGCTGTTACACTTCTCATAGAACAGATGAAAAATAAGAACCAGCCAAAAAGTCAGATAATTCTTCCCACACACCTTTCTATAAGGTATTCCTGCCGAAAACTGAGTTAAAAGTATAATAACGGGGTTTCATGGAAATGAAGCCTTTATGGAAGCTTTGTATCGACTATAAAGTTAAGTGACAAGTTCGCTTTAGCGATAAACATCTTTTCGGTGATTAATTTTCACGATCCATACAGTAAGTTGATCATCCTGAATCGAATAGACGATCCGGCATCGTCCCTGTCGCAGGCGATACCTTTCCTGTCCACTGGGAATTCCCCTCGACATTTATATCCTTGGCTATCTTTCTCCATGAGAATTGTAGGGTGCTTGTCTTTAAACTCCTGTGAGAGATTTTTAGTAGCTTCTTTTATTTTCCCGATTAAATATGGACTTATGGATGCTTTCGTAAGTAAATCCACCTTTATTCCTCTAGTTCATCCTCTAATTCCTGTTCTATTCCAACAAGTTCAAGTAGACTTTTCCTTCTTTTAAATTCAACAATAACATTCTAAATCACTGTCTGACGTGGCCTATCCTCTTACATAAGAACCAAATACCTTTATATATAACATCCAAATGACGAGCGCCATAGCAGGGAGCATAGCGACCGAGAAGGCGTCTCCGTCCATTTACTTGTTATACAGGATTTTATTTAATATATACATCCAAATCTTCCATTCCAAGAAATAAGTATTTAATCGAATAATTATTATACTTCTTAATTAGTTTTTCTGATTTTGAGATTAGTACATTTTTGCTAATTTTGCTTTTATTTAATTTTATCTCGCAGATTAACATTTCTTTGTTCAAATCATTAACTGCTACAAGATCAATTTCGTTTTTATTTCCTTTTTCCCAATAATTCCCTATTTGATTATATACTTTTTTCTCTTTGAATATTTCATGGTATAGCTTTTCTAAGATAGGGCCGCTGTATGTATTTAAATTCTTATCCAGTACTTGTTTAATGTATTCAAAATTTTCATTCTCAACAGCTGTTCTGAATCTATATACAAATCGAAACCAGAATTTTAAAAAGTTATCCTTGATATAATATTTTTGAATTCTACCAGTTGGTTTTGATCCTATTGGCTTATGTTTGGAAATAATATCATAATCTGATTCCAATTTATCCAAATATCCACCGATATCCTTTTCAAGAATAGATTCAATTTCGCTTCTAGATGTTCTACCTTCTGATAATAATTCTAAAATTGAAAAATATGTTCCATAATCTTTTCCAAATTCTTCAATAAGAATCGTTTTACCTTCCTCAATGAATGCTGAGTCTTTATCAAAGTAAAAATTTATTATACCACTTTTTGTGAATTTCCTGTTCTTAGTTAGTATCTCTTGATAGCGGGGAACGCCACCGGTTATCAAATAATTAATGAATAAATTATTAATTGTATATGAATCATTATCTATTAATATCTGTTTTATTATTTTTGGAGAAAATGCTTTTAGATATATAACATTATCCGCTCGGCCAAACAATGGTTCTTTACTGTTCTGAAATATTTTTGTCATTAATGAATATATTGATCCTATAAAAATCATATGGACATTTGATTCATTTTTATATTGATCCCATATATTCTGTATATCTGAATAAACAGATGGATTAATATTATAAAATTCCTGAAATTCATCTATTATGACTACAAATTTCTGAGTTTTTCCTATTTCCATAATAAGCTGGAAAATAGATTTAAAATATTTAATTTCTCCAATTATTGGGATTTGGAACTTTTCTTTTATTGCTTGAATAAACTCGTTACATAACAATACTTCAGATTTTTTTGAAATAAATAAATAGAGGCTTGCTTTCTCTTTGGCATATTTTATGGCTAATGAAGTCTTGCCAATACGTCTTCTGCCTGTTATTACAGCCATAGTTGAACTGTTTTCTGTTGCTTTATACTGTTTTTCTAATAATCCTAATTCATTTTCTCTTGCATAGAATTTCATTTACAACCATCCTACAGTAACATACATTACTGTAACACAAATTACGATATAATGCAAGGCAGTATAACGATCTTTTGAGCAGTTTTACAATTATTTTATACTCACTACACTTTTTTTGCAATTAAATATGAAACTTAAATGATTAGCGTCAACTATTTTTCCTGTTTTCCAGGGGGTATCTATAACATACCAACTGACTTCCAAAGATTGCGTACAGGTAATCCTCGAAAGAGTTATTTCATGGTTCATACACAACTATCATTTCTTAGCATGTTCTAACCGATAACTCGGAATATAAGCTCCAGAATAATACTATGATGCACAAGACGATCAATTGCTGCTGCCGTTGTCATAGGATTCTTGAATATACTTTCCCACCCGGAAAATGGCAGATTACTCGTTAGCGTAATACTGGAATGTTCATAATAATATATTTCAGTTTCTTTTTTTATGCTTGCCAATTTTAAAGAGCTTGTAGCTCTATCCATCCACAATTTATAATTACTCACCACTTAATTTCGATTCCTTCTTTGGCAATGCTTTTATAAATAAAACCTGGTGTTCTTTCTATGGTGTAATAACGGTGCTTTGGGCAAAAGATAAGTCAGCGAACCATAAAGAAGGGAAGGAAAAAACTTAGGTGGCAGCTCAAACAGATAATAAAGCAGAAGTCTCATCCTTGCCAGGTTCCATAACAGTATAACTGCGTCTGACGGAAAAAATCTTGCATCGATTTTGAGTATTGTTGATTCACTTAAACTGCGTGCAGAAAGCGGGCTGCAAAGGTGGAAGAACTTGCAGGGAAAAGTGAAAAAAACAGGAATTCTGTTGACATAAGGATAAATTGTATTATACTAATATTGTATTAGTACATTAATACAATTGTTTGACATTACGGCTTGCGGTCAGGGTTTGCAGCCGGGCTGCCGGTCAGGGACTTGCGCCGCGCGAATAACGTATAATGTTAAACGTATTCTTTAATACGAAGGAGAGGGTTTTTGAGTTCGGAAAACGTTCTTCGGTTTTCACTCGATCCGGGAAGCGGAGTTCCCTTCTATAAACAGATAATACTTCAGGTAGAACTGGCAATTGCAGACGGGCGGCTCACAACCGGGGATCAGCTCCCTACCGTACGAAGCCTTGCCGTATCTTTACAGGTAAACCCTAACACCGTTGCAAAAGCGTATAATGAACTTGAAATCCGGGGCATCGCAACAAGCCAGCAGGGAACAGGCACCTTTGTCAGTGACAAACAGGTAACCCTTACAGATGTGGAAAGGGAGAAGATCTTAAGTGAACTGGCAAAATCATTTATTACAAAAACGGCCTCGTACGGATTTTCTTTAAACGAGGTAATCGGGTATTTAAAGGAGTTTAATGCATGAAATTAGAACTAAAACAGAGTAACCTTATATATGGAAGGATTTTCAGTTTAATGTCTTGAGCTTTTTCATTCTTGCCATGTTTCTTGCAGCCGGTATTATTGTTCAGAGTTACTTAAGCGGTGGTTTGGAATCACTGTACATTGTCTATATAGTACTGGGCACGCTTGCTGCCGGGGCTGTTATAGCAGTCGTGCCTGCATGGCATGTTATTGTTAAGCTTATTGTATTAAGCTGGATCGCCCTGTTTATAGGACTGCCCATAAGTTACTATCCTGTTTTTATCTTCCTCTCCCTGGGGTTTATTGCGGCACCTGCTGTCCAGATTGCCAGGGA
>QILZ01000352.1 GCA_003233545.1 Spirochaetales bacterium | reverse complement strand
TGCATGGAGCGGGCCCGTATGAGGATCGCTTACCACACCGATATTACCTTTTTTAAGCAGGGCAACTATCTTTCGAAAGTATGGTTCGGGGTACAGTTCCATGGCTCTCGCATGATGTACCATGACCCTGCCTTCCCAGCCTTCTTTTATTGTTTTTACTGCAAGCATTTCAAGTGTTCTTAATCCGGGATCTCCCGCATCATCGATTAACATGGATACATCCCTGTCGTACTTTTTTGCGAGTTCGAACATAAGATCGATATGTTTCCGTTCATCTTCGTTTGTATATTCTATCCATGGTATTCCGCCTACAACATCGGCACCAAGTTCCATGGCCTTTCGTATATAATCCTCTGCTCCCGGATCCCTTACCACACCGTCCTGGGGGAATGCAACTACCTGCAATTCGACGGAATCTTTAAACTCATCTCTGGCCTTAATTAATGCTTTAACACCTTCGAGTTTTGCCTTTGTATCCGTATCCGCAAAGGCACGTATATGTGTAACACCGTTTTTAACGGCTAATTTAACCGCTTTTCTTACATTTTCGATGATCCAGCTCTCGTCGTACTGTTCCTTAACCTTCGATGCGAGTTCTATTGCCGTCATTGCTTTGCCCATGGAACCGCCCTGATACGAGGTAAGAGCCTCTTCACCTGCCATTGTAAGTGTATACACCTTGCAGAGATGCAGATGTCCGTTTACAAATGACTCCGTTACAAGATTTCCGCCCGCATCGATGACTTCAGCATTGCCGGTTTCCGGATTATTCCCGATTTTAGCGATTTTTCCGGAGCTTATTCCTATATCTATAGTCTTTTCACCGGAAAACCTGGTTCGGGCATTTTTAATAATAAGATCAAAGTTCATATATGCCTCCTGTTGTTTTTAAAATTATAATATTACAGATCAAGCCAGGTGTTGAAATTTTTAATACCCTGTATGGTAATCCTTGCTGCCTTTGCCGAATCACTTCTGGTAATACCCACACTGTCATGGTAGATGGTGTTAAGGAACTCTTCCATATTTTTAAATACTTCGGGGACATTGTAAAAAAGAATGGCAAAATCATTTTTTTTCGGTTTTATGATAGTAAAGGATGAGTATGAAATTATGGGTTTTTTACCTATATATACCGTTTCATGTTTTTTTGTCGTTAGAATATATAATTCGGAAAATCTGTAAGGTATACTCCTTCCGGATTCTCTCTGTACCGGTTCCACGTTCTTTAAAGGATAATTCGCAGGCTCGATAAGGGTGTAAAGTTTACAGCCTGCAGATTTAAAAATAAGCGAGTCGGTTTCGAGTCTAATTTCCTGAACATTATCATAACCTACGATCTCAAAAATAGAGTAGGCTAATTCGGGCTGAAAATTCGAAGAAATTATGTACCCGCCGTATTTCGGAAGTTTTGCATGACTGTATGCATCGAAAAGATGAATGGCCTGCATCTTCCGCCTGGTTTTTTTACCCCTCCCCTTTGCTGTTATTTTTGTCGTTGTTTTTGAACCGCTCTTTCCCGCAAATGAAACTACAGGGGAATCCGGTGTTTTAACGGCTTTACTTTTACTTTTAGTTTTAGTATTTTTCTGTTTTTCTGTTTTTTTTACCGGGATTGTTTTTGTTCCGGCTTGTTCAGGCATGGATTCGAGTACACCTATTAGCTCTTCACATTCTTCCCTGACGCGTGCATCCTTTGTGCTGATCCCCCCGCCGTAAATAACCGCATACTGTTGAATAATTTCTACTAACCTGTTTACCTGTTTCCGGGATATACCCATAAGCCAATTGTAAACTAATACTGCCTTTACGTCAAATAAATAAGTTTTATAAAGGTATTAAGAATTATAATTGCAAACGATAATAAATCATATTGAACTTGATGTTATTATGTGCAATGTACTATAAATAGTTCATGGAACATTATAGATCGAAAGAAGAATATATTTCCGTATTAAAAACACGGTCGGAACTTCCGGAAGGGTTTTTAACTTCTGCGGTTTCTCTTGAATTTCAGCCTGAGGAAAAACCGGGTTCCGGGCCTTTTCCCATGCACCTTACATTGATTACGGTTAAAGAAGCTACCGGGCTCTTTGGTGCGGTTTATACAAAAAATGCATTTCCGGGAGCTCCCGTAACAGCCGGGAAAAAGAGACTGGAAAATCGATTTATCAGGGGAATCCTGATAAATAATAAAATCGCCAATGTTTGTGCTCCGGGCGGAGTAGAAGATACGGAGCGGATTCTTGTCAGGCTTGCAGAATTATCCGGCTGCTCACCCATGGAATTTATTCCCTGCTCTACGGGAGTAATAGGATGGAAACTTCCGGCTGATAAAATTATTGGTGCATTGCCGGAGTTGGTTAACAATCTTAATAGTGGTTCTGTTCTGCCGGCAGCCGAAGCTATTATGACAACAGATTCTTATCCGAAGGTCCGGTATAGGAAGGTGGGGAATGGCAGGGTTGTGGGAATTGCAAAGGGTGCCGGGATGATCGAGCCGGACATGGGAACAATGCTTGCATTTATATTAACAGACCTGCATATCGAGAGGGATAAATTAAGGTCTCTTCTACGGCAGAGTGCGGATGAAAGTTTTAACAGAATCTCGATAGACGGAGATCAAAGTACGAGTGATACCGCAGTACTGATTTCTTCCGGGAAAAAAGAATGCCGGGATATTACGGCTTTAAAATGTGCAGTTACGGATGTATGCAAGGAACTTGCAGAGGATATTGTACGGAACGGCGAAGGGGTGGGGCATGTTGTTAAGGTATCCGTAAAGAAAGCGCCGTCTAAAGAGCTTGCCGTAAATATAGGTAAGGCCGTTATTAATTCACCGCTGGTAAAAACTGCAATATTCGGCAATGATCCGAATGTGGGAAGATTAATCAGCTCCATAGGCGATTATATCGGGAGCCATTCGCTTAAGCTTTCTCCGGAAAAGCTTTCCGTTTATCTCGGAGGAACGGAGATTTTCTCCCGCGGTATTTTTAAGTTGGACCCGGATAAGGAAAATAAACTTGCTCAGTACCTAAAGGATTGCAGTATCGATACCGTTCTGCACGGTTATCCTCAGCACGATAAAAATGTGGAAATAGATATAGAGATCGGATCGGGAATGGAAACTGCAGAGGTTATCGGTTCCGACCTGTCCTATCAATATGTAAAGGAGAATGCGGATTACAGATCATGAAAACAGTAAACGACAAAGTTATAGAGGGATATTCAATTATAAACCGTTGTAAAGACGAGATAGCAAAGCGCATTATCGGGCAGAATAAGATGGTATCGAGCATGCTTATGGGACTTATTACAGGAGGACATGTGCTGATAGAGGGTGTGCCGGGGCTTGCGAAAACTCTCGCTGTAAAAACACTCTCCGAAGTGTTAAATGTGAGTTTTAAGCGAATCCAATTTACTCCGGATCTTCTCCCTGCGGATCTTACCGGAACAATGATATACAGACAGGAAAGCGGAAAATTTATTCCGCGAAAAGGGCCCGTGTTTTCGAATATAGTACTTGCGGATGAAATAAACAGAGCTCCTGCGAAAGTTCAGTCGGCTCTTCTCGAGGCAATGGAAGAGCGGCAGGTTACCATAGGCGATGAAACTTTTAAACTCAAATCTCCTTTTTTTGTTCTGGCAACCCAGAACCCGATAGAACATGAAGGGACATATCCGCTTCCGGAAGCTCAACTGGACAGATTTATTCTGAAACTCGCCGTCGGATATCCTGATAAGGATGAAGAGGTGGAAATTGTTCAGCGAATGGGGGACGAAACGGATATTCCCGTATCAAAAGTCATTAATTCCACTCATATCGATTCACTAAAACAAACGGCAAGAAGTATCACAATCGATTCCCGGGTGGAGTCATATATTGTTTCCATGGCTGCCTCTTCCCGTCCCCGGCAGAATGGGAAGGCGGATTTTATCCGATATATCGAGTTCGGAGCTTCTCCGAGAGCTTCGATTTATCTTCACAGGTGCAGTAAGGTTAATGCTCTTTTCAGCGGAAGAGATTATGTAATACCTGAGGATGTAAAGAGTGTAGCTCATGAAGTTCTGCGGCACAGAATAATACTCAACTATGAGGCGGAATCGGAAGGCTTGACAACCGATGACATCATTAATGAAATACTGAAATATGTGCAGGTTCCTTAATCTGTAATGGATCCCTTGTTTTTAAAAAAAATAAAGAAAATAGAACTCATCGCGGTAAAGCTAGTCGAAACATTAATCTCCGGGGACTACCGCTCTGTGTTTCACGGACAGGGGATAGAGTTTGATGAAGTCCGGGAGTATATGTACGGAGATGATGTACGCTTAATCGACTGGAATGTTACATCGAGAATGGGAAATCCTTACACAAAAACATTCCGGGAAGAACGTGAACTGATTCTGTTCAGCATAATAGATATATCGCCTTCTATTCTCTATGGTTCGGGACCTGTAAACAAACATGAAGTTGCAGCCTTAGTATTTGCAGTCCTGGGTTTAGCCGCTGTTTATAACAATGATAAAATCGGCACGGTATTTTTTTCGAATAAAATAGAGAAGTGGGTACCTCCGGCTAAAGGTAAAAAACATGTGCTGAGTTTGATAAATGATTTGTTTTCTTTTGCTCCGGAAGGGACCGGTTCCAATTTAGATCTTGCACTTAAGACAGTTTCCCGGTTTTTAAAGAAAAGAAGTATATGCGTAATACTGTCCGATTTTAAAACCGGTGATTATTGGAAGCGGTTATCGTTTCTATCGCAGAAACATGATGTTATTGCCGTAAAAATCATCGATGATAATGATCTTTATTTCCCCCGGACAGGTTTAATGCCTTTGCAGGACCCCGAAACAGGTGATATTTTATACTCGATGGGAATATCGGAAAAATTCAGAAAGAATTACAATAAATACTGGATGAATCAGCATAACCTGTGGAAGCATAACTGCCGAAGGTACGGTATTGCATCGTTAGAACTCAATACGAAGGATGATGCCGGGTTAAAACTGTATCAGTTTTTTCAACGAAGAAAACAATTATGAAAAAACTTCTTATTACGAATTTATTTGCGGTAGTCTTTTCTTTATTAGTTCTTCCGGTAGTATATTCAGATATAGGTTCGGATAGTAATTTTTTAATTCTAAGCAGTAATTTTCTGCCTCCAAAATCTTATGTCGGTGATGTTGTCGAGCTGCGTATGGTAATTAAAACTTTAAACGGGAAAAAACCGGCAGTGCCCGCGCGGCATGAATCTTCGGATAGTTTACAGATAAAGAATATCAGTATCGAAAGTCATTCCGGTAATCGGTTTACCCTTCATATCTATTTTGTTTCCTATCAGACAGGGACGCAGCTTCTACCTGTTATAGAGTCGGGAGATATCAGGCTCGATAATATCCAGGTCTATACGAGTTCCCTGTTAAATGAATTAACGAATGTGAAGTTCAAAGGGGTTAGAGGACAGATTCTCCTACCGGGTACGAATATAAAGATTATTACCGTAATTCTGCTTATTCTTTTATTCCCCTTTGTAATGCTTTTTCTGATTATCAGAGTTAAATCCTGGATTAAGATACTTAAAAGGGAGACAAAAC
>QILZ01000240.1 GCA_003233545.1 Spirochaetales bacterium | reverse complement strand
AGACGAAGAGGTGAGATGATTACACCTATGGATGCCCTGGAAATACTTAAGCAAAGTTATGCTAAAGGAGAGATTAACAGGGAAGAATATATAAAGATGAAAAAAGATCTTTTAGATTAAAGTGGGAAGTTATATAATAGGATAAAAGTAAGGAGGAAAGAATGGACAAAGAAATGGATATGACTCACAGCGGTCATGAGGGTCACGCCGGTCACGAAGGCCATGAGGGCCACAGCGGCCATGAAGGTCACGAGGGTCATGAAGGTCACGAGGGTCATGAAGGTCATGAAGGTCATGAAGGTCATGAAGGTCATGAAGGTCATGAAGGCCACGCCAACCACCACGAGCTTATGGTGGCGGATTATCGAAAGAGATTCTGGGTATCGTTAATTATTACGATTCCGATTCTTGCCCTTTCGTCGATGATTCAGAAGTTTCTGGGCTTAAGGGAAGTAATAAGTTTTGAAGGAGATATTTATGTACTCTTCGGGCTTGCATCTGTAGTTTTCTTTTACGGCGGCTGGCCTTTCCTTAAAGGACTGGTTTTAGAGCTTAGAAAAAAACAGCCGGGAATGATGACCCTTATAGCACTTGCAATTACCACGGCTTATATTTACAGCAGTCTCGTTGTTTTCGGGTTACCCGGCACAGGGTTTTTCTGGGAACTGGCGACACTGGTTTCGATAATGCTTGTCGGCCATTGGATAGAGATGCGTTCTGTAATGGGGGCATCAAAAGCTCTGGAAGCGCTGGCGAAACTAATGCCCTCCGAAGCTCATAAGGTATTGCCCGACGGCAGTACTCAGGATGTAACACTTGACAATTTGGGAGTGGGTGACCGGGTACTTGTAAAACCGGGTGAAAAGCTCCCGGTGGACGGAATAGTTATAGAAGGGGAAAGCTCTGTAAATGAAGCCATGCTGACCGGAGAATCAAAACCTGTGATTAAAGGGAAGGGGGATCAGGTTATCGGAGGAGCCATAAACGGCGAAGGTTCCCTTGTTGTAGAGATTAAAAAAACCGGAAAAGATTCCTACCTGTCACAGGTTGTAGAGCTAGTCAGGCAGGCTCAGGAAAGTAAATCGAGGAGCCAGGATATAGCAAGCAGGGCTGCCCTGTGGCTGACCATGATAGCATTGGGAGCAGGAGGAATAACTCTCTTTGTATGGCTTGCTATCGTACATAAAGACCTTGCATTTGCCCTGGAACGAACCGTTACAGTTATGGTAATAACCTGCCCGCATGCACTAGGACTGGCCGTACCTCTGGTGGTGGCAGTATCAACAGCGATCTCTGCAAAGAACGGTCTTTTAATAAGGAATCGTGCTGCCTTTGAGCATGCACGAAACATCCAGGCTATTATATTCGATAAAACAGGGACACTTACAGAGGGTAAGTTCGGAGTTACGGACACGGTGATATTCGATGAGAATCTTAAGAAAGAAGAAATCTTAAAATATGCCGCTTCCGTGGAGGCAAATTCGGAACATCCGATTGCCAGAGGGATTGTCGCTTCGGTAAAAGAAACCTTTCCTGTTAAGGATTTTAAGGCGATTACAGGAAGAGGAGCCGTAGGAATTGTTGACGGCAGAGAGGTAAAAGTCGTAAGTCCCGGTTACTTAAGGGAACAGAAACTCGACATAAACGATGAACGAATCGAGAAATACTCTTCTCAAGGCAAAACGGTGGTTTATGTTATGTTAGACGGGGCAGTAAAAGGCGCTGTCGCACTGGCCGACATTATACGTAAAGAATCGAAGGAAGCAATAAAACGTCTAAGGAAAATGGGAATCAGAAGCATAATGCTTACTGGTGATAATCAGAAGGTAGCAAACTGGGTTGCGGAGGAAGTAGGTGTCGATGAGGTTTTTGCAGAAGTTCTTCCGCACGAGAAAGCCGATAGAGTTAAAGAGGTAAAGGCACGTGGTTTGGTTGTAGCAATGACCGGAGACGGAGTAAACGATGCTCCTGCTTTAGTCAGTGCGGATGTCGGGATTGCAATCGGTGCGGGTACTGATGTGGCTATAGAAACAGCAGATATTGTACTGGTACGCAGTAATCCTATGGATGTTGTAACTATTATGGATCTTGCCCGGGCTACATACAGAAAGATGGTTCAGAATCTTGCCTGGGCTACAGGATACAATTTCTTTGCCATACCTCTCGCAGCAGGTGTTCTGTACAATTTAGGGATAGTGTTAAGTCCGGCAGCAGGAGCCGTACTGATGTCGTTGAGCACAGTGATAGTGGCTATTAATGCCCGCCTTTTAAAGATAAAAAAATAAATCGTGGAGGAATAAATCGATGAATTACTATTTTTCAAAAACAATAAAAAGTTCTTTTACTGAAGTCATCGAAGATGTTAAAAAGGCTTTGAATGCGGAAGGATTTGGAATACTTTCGGAAATAGATGTAAAAGCGGTACTTAAAAAAAAGCTGGATGTTGATTTTAAGGATTATACAATCCTCGGTGCCTGCAATCCTCCGTTTGCCTATAAAGCACTTCAGGCAGAAAATAAGGTCGGTACCATGCTCCCTTGTAATGTTGTGGTCCGGGAAAGCGCCCCGGGTTCCATCGAGGTAGCCGCAGTAAATCCGGTTGCATCGATGATGGCAATAAAGAACGAAGAGCTTTCGGAAATAGCGGCTCAGATTAAGGATAAATTAAAAAAGGTAATTGAGGAACTGTAACAGTATGTAACCTTTTTGTAAAACAGTTTAACAGCAAAGAGAGGAACCGCAGGTATACTTGCGGTTCTTTCTCTTAATGCGGCAGGTAAGTATTTCCCGAAAGATGAGCTTGTTTCTCTTCTTAAACCTGTGCGGCTTTTGTTAGTAGAGCGGTTTTGTGTGATGATAGAGATCGCTGTTTTCCAGTTGCCTGTCGATCCGTTCCTTATTGTATAGCTCAAATTCCCGGTCGAGATCTTCCTGTATACTGCTTCCGGTTATACCTTCCTCGAAATTTCTATCGGTTTTTAATTCCTGGCTGAGCGGTGAGGGTATCTCTGTTTCACTCCGGTTTTTAAAAGGAACAGACATGAAGCTGCTTCCTCCGTTTCCGTTATTAGCTGCCCAGTTGTTTTTCATATAAACATTCTTAAACGTGATTCCGACAGAGTGTATATCTTTACCATTAATAAAGAATAGTCCGCCGTTATGTTCCAGATCATTCTCTATGAGTTTCAGGTTCTTATAATTTCCATATAAGGCCCACTGTGTATTTTTAGAAATAGTGCTTAACTTTACAGTAACCGTAAGGGAATTAATGGAATAAATTCCGGCACTAAAACCTTCTATGCGGCAGTTATCTATTATTATATTATCAGCATTTTCGAGATAAACGCCCCCTGCCGTGGATGCGGCGGTTTTATTACCCTGGTAGAACAGGCCGAGATTATTAATTGTTATATCACTGCTGTTTATTATGCTGATACCTCTGATAGAAGAATCATTTACTAAAAAAAGCACATTACCTTCTCCGGTTATTTTAATCCCTTTTTTACCGGCTATTTTTAAACTGTCCGAAAGTATATATTCTCCGCTTTTAACAACTACCAGGTCTCCGGTTTCTGACGATGCCAGGGCACGGTTAAGAGAGTTAACATTATTTACAGAAAAAATCTGTGCAGGTTTTTTACCATTCTGTGCAGATAATGCGGAGATGCATATAATTGACAATAGAATGATATAAATGTTAGCAGTTCTGTGCATCGTCATATTAAAAAGGTAATCAACTTTATTACTAAAATCAAAGGATTGTGTACTTCCCGTGAATAATTTCAGGGTTATTGTTATGCCCGGGGAATGTTCACTTTATGCCGGTTTTTCCTTTTACCTCTCCACAAGCACTTTTACAGATCTTCTGTTTACTGTGAGACTGCCCGAACATCTCTCTACCCTGTCATTTTCCATATCATACACATCGAAATCATTTTCGCTATTAACAAGAGAAATTATTGCTTTTAATTGGTATTCCGGATGCTGATTAGCAATAATAACGGCTCTTTTGTGATTTTCCCTGTTTTCGAATGCCGAATAAAGACAATCCGGTTTTTCAACGTTAGGGAATATGTTAGAAGAGTTATTTGAGGAACTCTCAGAAGCAAAACTAAAAGATGCCTCTATACCGAGAGTATCATTGAATTTGCCCTTCCATATATAATGCCATAATTTTCTTCGTAACTTTTGAGCCTTTATGCCGTAGGCAACCGTATCAGGGAAATCCGTAATCCTGCCCTTAAAATTGTAGGGTTCATAATTAATTATATATCCGTAAACAAGACATTGATTTACCATTTCTCTATCATCCCAGCCGGTTACACAGGTTGCAAAAATCATATCCGGGTTCATAAATTTCCATGCTGCTATATGATTTTTTTCGTTCCAGCTCCCCCATTGTCCGTTCCATGTCCGAATGTAGCTTACCGGGTAGTACCGGGAAAGGTGATCATTCGGACCTTCGCCTGCCATTAAAAAATCGTTCCGTGCCCGACGGGCAGCCTGATAAAATTCATCTGCAAGTTTTAAGGAGCCCTTAAAATTACTTTCACCCCGGCGATGCCTATGTGAAGTATCGAAACACATAAGCATACTGCTTGCAAGTTCGTCGTATAAAATACCACTGGAGCCGAGTTCTATGATTTTTTTAAATTCCCTTAAAGCTAGATTTCTGTATTTTTGGGACAGGTGGCAAAGCCCCGCACCTGTCCGCCGGCTGCCGCCTGTTAAGTACTGCGACATTGTCTGATATGCATAACCGTCGAATTGAACAAAGTTACCATACATATCCTTTAAGGCTAATGGTAATAGTTCACTTTTAAATTCGGGTATGGACTTATCTGCCCATTTAAATTTACACATCAATAGAACCCGTATACCCAAAGCTTCGATTTGCCGGATTGCGTTTTTAAATTCTTCATGGGTTCCAAGCCTGGGGTCCGTATCCTGATATGGCTCCGCACCATCCTGCCCGTCCCTTGCCCATCCTATAAGCTGCAGCGCACCGGCCCCGTGATCCTTTGCTTCCTGTGCTATATCTGCCAGGTCTTTGTACCGGTATCTGCAGCCGCCTTCCGGGGAATTCATGTGCAGAGTAAGCCAGCTGTCTATGCTGTCCAGCCAGTTTGGCATGGGTTTAGCCCGGAACCACGTCTTACGCCACTTCTTGTAGGGTTCTATTCCTTTGTGCCAGGTTCCCCTGTAAAGGTGTATAACCATTGGCGGAAGTTCCATACTTTCTCCGGGTTTTATAAAAGGCATTCTCACTGCACTTACCACAAAGCCGGCAGGTTTATTTCCAATCGTATCTGTTAAAGGCACGCGTTTATTCTTACTATCCAGATAACCAGGTTTAAGTTCGTGCACGAAGTTTACAATATTTAATTCTTCATCGTGCATCCCCATGTATAAGCCTGGTTAAAAGAATAAACGAGGCCTGCGCTTCTATATTGGGAAAAGTTTTTAAGAATGTGGGATAATCGGTTCCGAAATACCCGCATTCCTGTGGAAAGCCATCACCGAGGATATGTCTAATTTCCCGGATTGACTGCAGTTTACATCATTCCGCTGCAGAATAGCTTTTTCATTACTTAATTTTTTATACGTGGAGAGCTTTTGCATCTCACTGCCGGCCTTTAATTGGCACAAGCATCTGAAGACCCATTCCAAGCGCCGGCTGCTTTATAACCTGCCACCCTGTTTCTTTGTTTAGCAGACCTGTAACAGCGCCGGTTTGATTATTAAAAGTTAATTTTATTTTTTCATTTTCTAAAAAGAAATCCGTTTTACCAGCCATATTGGTTTTGTCCCCATTTCATTTTTATCAATTTATACTTTTTCGTAACGATTGTATTGTCCGGTACATCTTTGTTTAAAGTTACTACCGGTCTCACGATACTATACGCTCCTTTTGTGCGATATCAGTTTGTTATTAAGGATTTTAAAGTGTAAATTCATAAGAACTTATCCCAATAAGATCAGCCGCTTAAGCCTTCTACAGGCTTTTAACTGCTATCGCCTCTATTTCTACTTTTGCATTAAGAGGTAATCCTGATACTTCTATAGTGCTTCTGGCGGGTTTTGTATCCTTAAAGAAATCCGCATATATCTTATTCATAATCTTAAAATCATTCATATCCGCAAGGAAGACTGTTGTTTTTACAATACTTTTTAACTTTCTCCCCTGTGATTCCAAAATGTTCTTTATATTTGTCAGGGATTGTTTAACCTGCTCTTCCATAGTATCTTTTAATTCTCCGTTCTCAGGATCAATTCCCAGGGAACCGGAAATAAAAATAAAATTGCCAGACTCCACAGCCTGTGAATAGGGCCCTGCAGCCAAAGGAGCCTTTTCTGTTTGTATTCTTTTTATGTCCATCGATCTGCCTCCGTTTTAAGGGTTAAATATTTCCTTTTTATATATTAAAAACAAGGAGCATTTTTAGTATATTCAGAACGGTAATCTCAAAGAATTCTTTATCATAGTACCTGTTTAAATCGTCGATATACTCTCTCTTTTCTTCCCCGGAAAGCAGGTTGAAATTTCTTCCCGATAGCCATTTTTCGTTCCACGGTCCTATTGCTTTATCTCTGTCCGATACCCAGAAGAGAAGGTTTCCCTCCTGGCTGTAGAAAGCATATACCGGTACAGCCTCTTTTGTACCGTTTTTCTTAAAGTGTTGAATTATCCGTGGCGGTTTCTCTTTTTCAAAAATTTTAATTTCCCACTTAAGCTCTTCGGCAAGCCGTACATAGAATCCGAGAGTATTGTAGGAATCGGGACACCAATCTACGGTAATTACAAGTATCTTTCGTTTGGGACCTGCCTTAAGTCTCTCGATGATCTTTGAAGCTTCATTCTTTCGTTTTTCGAAAGATGCAAGCAAATCTTCCGTGTACCGTTTTAGAAAAAAATCCCTGTTTTTGGTAAAGATTTTAAGAAACTCCTGAAATGACAGACCCGAACTATATATTTCTTCTTTAAGTTTTAACACTTTCATTCCCCATACCCGGTATGGCTGTAAACATACAGTGTATATAGCACCGAATTAAGTTTTATAGTATTTCATAATCCATGCCCTTTTAAAAGCGCATCACTAAATCTTTTTTTTCATAACAAATGCCGAAATATTTCCCGGATAATATGCATCTATTTCTTTAAGAATTTGATATCCAAGTTTTCTATACAGGTTAATCGCAGGTTCATTATTCACTGCAACTTCAAGAAAAATATATTTAACCATATTTTTAGTTAGGAACTGTTCCATGAAATTAAGGAGCTTTTCTCCATAACCTTTATGTCTGAATTCAGGTAAAATATCTACCGTTATAATTTCCGAATGCTTCTTGTTTTGTCTCGCAATAATAAATCCCGAAGTTTTAGAATTTACTTCGATTATAAAGCCTTTTATACCCCTTGTACATGGTTGATTTATGTGTCTTAACAGATACAAGAATTCGGTAAATGTGTAGGCAATATCTGCCGGGAAACAGATACTGTCTATGCGGTGTATTTCCTCTGTGTCATCCCTGGTGATTTTTCTTAGATTTATTTTTGTCATTCCGGAAGTATTCTAATGAACTCTCTGAGATTCTTACAGCTTTATCCGGAGAAAAGAAAATAATTTCCGAAACCATAGCTTGTAATAGCCGGCAATTTCAGGAATATCACGATCTGTATGTGTGTTTTCGATTTTCATAAAAAAGCTTTAGATGTTACAACTAAAGCGGAATACAGAGGGGGGAACTTAGTTTTTCACGAAAAGCGTTTGACAGTCCGCATATAGTTAAGTAACTTACTTAAATAATAAAAACCGTTACAGGATTTTATCAGTACCAGGCATCGGCACCGGCAGCTTGTACCGGCGTCTTTGCCGGCAGTCTTTATTAGACCTCAGAGCGTTCGAATAATATAATTATACGGGAGTATTGTTTAATATGACAGCTGTAAGAAAAATTTACCAAACGACAAATCATATTACAGGGCAGAAGAGATGGTGGGCGCTTGGCTCTGTAATGATTACCATGTTTTTTTCTGCAATGGATCAGACCGTTGTTTCGACGGCCATGCCAACAATAATAGGTGATTTAAAGGGATTTTCCCTGTATGCCTGGGTTTTTACCGCTTATATGATGGCTTCCTCGGTTACTGTTCCCCTGTACGGAAAGCTCTCCGATACATACGGCAGGAAACCTTTTTATATCTTCGGGCTTGTGATGTTTATGCTCGGTTCTGTTTTTTCCGGTCAGGCCCGTACGATAATGGAACTTATAATTTCACGTGCACTACAGGGAATCGGCGCAGGTGCTATGATGAGTATGCCCCGTGCTACAATAGGAGATATATTTAATCCAAGGGAGAGAGGTAAATGGATGGGGGCTCTTTCGGGAATATACGGTCTTGCAAGTATATTCGGGCCGTACCTGGGGGGCTGGATTACTGATAATTTCGGCTGGAGGTGGATATTCTATATAAACCTCCCCTTTGGAATATTAGCACTTATCGCCGTTATATATGCACTGCCGAGTGTCAGAACGGAGCATAAGAGTGTTCTCGACTGGAAGGGAAGTATTCTTCTGGTAACAGGACTGCTTCCGGTTTTACTTGCATTTACATGGGCCGGAAATAAATATGCATGGAATTCATTTCAGATAATATCTCTGATGGTATTCGGGACAGTATTTATTGTTCTCTTTCTTCTGAATGAAAAAAGAGAAGCAGAACCGATACTTTCTCCGGAACTTTTTAAAAACCGTATTTTTACCGTTTCTTTAATCATAGGTTTTTTAATTTCCGTTGGATTATTCGGCGGTTTGATATTTCTCCCTCTGTTTATCCAGGGGGTAATCGGGTTAAGTGCAAAAAATTCGGGTGCGGTTTTAACTCCGATGATGCTGAGCTTTATAACCGGCAGTATAATAGGAGGAGTTTTAATTTCCAAAACAGGCAGGTATAAACTCCAGGCCATAATCGCATCCGCAGTAATGATTTACGGTACATACCTTCTCTCTGTTATGGATGTAAATACTACATGGCCGGTTGTCGTAAGAAACATGGTTGTTTTAGGCCTTGGTGTTGGGAACATTATGCCCCTGATTAATGTTGTTGTTCAGAATGCCTTTCCGTATAAGATTATGGGTGTAGTTAACTCGACTCAGCAGTTTGTTCGTTCGTTAGGCGGGGTAATAGTTGCTCCTATTTTCGGTACTGTTCTTGCCAATACGTTTAGGAGTAAACTGGCGGAAAATATGCCTGCAAAGCTTAATCAGATACTTTCCTTTATCCCTGCGGACAAACGCGCGCAATTTTTAAACCCGCAGAACCTTACCAATCTGCAGGCACAGGAGGCTATGAAATCCAGGTTTATGGCATTCGGAAGCGGCGGTGCGGAGCTGTTTAAGCATTTTCTAAAGGCGGTTAAAGAATCTTTAACCAGCGGCTTTAACCACATATATACGGTGAGTATATTTTTTGCCGCAGCTGCGTTTATTGCGGCCTTCTTCTTAAAGGAGATAAATCTTAAGCATGATGAGTATTTTGCAGGGGAACAAGAGGAACAGCAGAAGGATATAACCGGAGCTGCCGGTAATAAATGATACTTTGGGGTAAACAAGGCTTATGACAAAACGTGATAAACTGCTGGCAGTTTTTGATAAGGAGATAATTCCTGTTTTTAAGGATATCTTCGTTTATTTTAAATCCGGTGTAAAATGTGTTTCTTTCGCCCAGTTGCACCTGTTAAAGGTGATAGAAAAGAATCCGTTAATTACCGTTAAAGAGGTTGCCAAGTTATCGCATATAACAACAGCGGCAATTTCGCAGACAATAAATAATCTTATAGAAGAAAAATATATTAGTAAACAGCAGAGTAAAGATGATAGAAGAGTTTACTTTTTACAGATCACAGGGAAAGGGATCGATATACTCGAAGAAAACAGAAATTTTAGAAAGGACATGCTTAACAAAATTCTCTCACCCTTAGACGATGTCGAGTTTGGGAATCTTGTTTCTATTTTTACCAAAATAAAAGAAGGTTTCAAAGAAAGGTAAGTAAATACTTGGAATACTTTTTATTATTAACAGCCGCCCTGTTCTGGGGAGGGTCATTTATTGCAACCCGTTATGCCCTGACACTCGGAGGTTTCGGCGTATTTACCCTTATAAGCGGAAGGTTTTTAATTTCCAGCATTATTCTGCTAATTATTACTTTTATAAAAGGTCGGGAAAAGATCAGCTTAAAAGAACTTGTTACATTTATCCTGGCGGGAACCGTATACCCGGGATTGTATTTTCTCTTTGAAACAACCGGAATTGCAAGAACGCCTGCCTTTATATCTTCGATAATTATTGCAAGCATTCCCGTATTAACGGGAATATTCGCAGGAATTTTCCTTAAGGAGAAATTGTCCTGGAAAGGCTGGACAGGGGCTTTTTTATCGATTTTTGGGATTATTATCATTGTTTTGATGTCCGGGCAGAGAGGATCCGGAAACAGCCGCCCGGCCGGCTTTCCCGGGGCTGCGTTTATCGGTGTACTGCTGGTTTTCGGTGCCGCTGTTACAGGTGCTTTTTATACTACTTCCGCAAGGTATTTTATGGGTAAATTTAAGCCCCTGACACTTACAACCATTCAGAATGTACTTGCCTTTATCTTTTTTACTCCGGCTGCTGCCGTAGAGATCGGCAGACATGGGTTTATGGTGAATACAGGGGGAATTGCGGCTGTCGTCTTTTTGGGTATATGCGCCTCTGCGCTGGCTTTCCTCTGCTATAATAAGGCGCTGTCCCTTATAGAAGCGGGAAAAGCATCCCTATTTCTAAACGTTATTCCTATTATAAGTCTTGTTTCCGCCTGGCTGATTTTGGGTGAAAGAATAAACTATCTTCAGGGTATGGGCGGCGTTGTTGTTATTGCCGGTGTAGTGTTTGCATCCAAAAAAAGCCGGATTAAGAACAAACCGGATGAGGTTATCCCTGTCTAGAAAGCCTGCTGTTTCCGTGCCCCGGCAGGATAAACGGATTTTTATGTGATAAGTCTCGTTTCCCTGTTGACTTATAAATTGATCTATATTAGAAATAGTTACAGAAAGTTATATAATATTTTATCGACTTTACAACTAATATTTGCCATAGTATAATTCAGCTGAAAATAATATTTAAAGGAGAGATATCAAATGAGTAAGAAAACAGCAAAAAAGAATGTCATTATTTTTGCAATTTTGTTTTTCATTAT
>QILZ01000299.1 GCA_003233545.1 Spirochaetales bacterium | reverse complement strand
GCATCTCGGTTTTAACATGTTAAAAAGAAAAGATCAGCAAACATTATTTTAAAAGAATCCATAATCTATGAAGACAGAAGATTTCTTTTTTCAACTTCCTAAAGATTTAATAGCTCAAAGGCCGGTTAATGAGAGAGGAACCTCGGGATTGATGGTCCTTAACAGAAAAACTACGGAAATTGTACACTCGAATGTAAATGAATTGGCTCGATTTATAAAACCGGGCAGTATCGTAGTACTTAACAATACCCGTGTGCGTAAGGCAAGACTATTCGGGCGTTCAATTAATCAAAACAAAACAGAAGAGGGCAGGGTGGAATTTATTCTTCTCGAAAGGACGGGAGAAAAGATATGGAAGGCAATAACAAGCAAGAGCAGAAAACAAAGAATCGGTAAGAATTATATTTTTCCGGATAATCTTACAGGCCGGATTATCGATACCGAAGAGAATGAAAAAATCATACTATTTAATAAAGAGGTTGACGATGTCTATCTGAATAAATACGGACATATGCCTCTTCCCCCTTACATTAAGAGACCGGATGACAGCAAAGACGAGGAAAGATACCAGACTGTATACTCCAGGCATCCCGGATCTTCGGCTGCACCCACTGCGGGACTCCACCTTACCTGGGATATTATAGATGATTTAAAGCTTAAGAATGTGGAAATTACGTATATAGATCTGTCTGTCGGACTTGGAACATTTCTTCCCATCAGAGAAGAGAATATCGAAGATCATCGTATGCATGCCGAAAAATATAATATTCCGGCTAAAACAGCGGTGCTGATTAATAAGGCGCTGAAAGAAAAAAGAGATATAGTTGCTGTTGGGACAACCGTAGTAAGGGCTCTGGAATCTTCATGGAATAAAGGACGGATTATGCCGGGAGTTCATGAGACGGATATTTTTATTTACCCGGGGTACCGGTTTAATGTCGTAGATAAATTGTTTACAAATTTCCATACTCCCCAGTCATCCCTGCTGCTGCTTGTCAGTGCATTTGCCGGGAAAAGGGTTATACTCGATGCATACGGAGAAGCGGTCAGGAAAAATTACCGTTTTTTCTCTTACGGCGATGCAATGCTGATTTTATAATTTTAAGTTATTCCACAGGTCGATACTTTCCGGCTAAGTCAATATGTGTTCTTATCCATATTCTTAAAACTATCCCTGACTTCCTGAAGACGTGCA
This sequence comes from Spirochaetales bacterium, assembly GCA_003233545.1. Taxonomy (GTDB): domain Bacteria; phylum Spirochaetota; class Spirochaetia; order SZUA-6; family SZUA-6; genus SZUA-6. The sequence continues at coordinate 4,452 of QILZ01000299.1, read as the reverse complement.
AGATGAGATCCTATAATATCACGATAATCCAGAAGGCCTGTTTCGATTCTATAATTCTCATCTTCCCAGTTCTGGATATCGGGCATATTAATAAACCGTAAACCCCATGCCTTGTCCGCCCATTTCAGAACCTCTTTCCAGTAGTCTATAGCTGTAAGATATGCTTTTTCCGCTATTTTGAGACTGTCCAGGTTTTCTTTCTTCCAGGGATAATTGTAAAAATATGCTTTCATTTTATCATATTTACTGCCTAAAGTTAAATACTGCTGAATCAGCTTCAGATTAACATGCATTTTAAAGAGATACCTGTAACGCTCCCACTGATCCTTGCCGGATATTTTTGCAAGAGCATAGAGAGGATTTGCAAAATCGGATTTTAATGCCTTTTCGAGATAAAATATATTTTCCATTGAATCATCAGGGTATTGATAAAAATGAAGGTGGTATAATTTATAGTACTGTTCCGCATAAAGAATTCTCCAGGCAGAAACTATCGACAGCGGCACAACTAAAAAAATTAAAAAAAGTGTTAAAACTCTTTTCACCCTATTACTATCGGCTTTTACGTTAATTCCCCCAAATTTAACCGTATTATTGTATCTTTCCGCATCTTTTGTGAGTGTTTTTTTTACATTCATCCATCTTCAGGATAACTTCTAATACGGCGCTTAAGATGTCATCGATTGGCTGATCGCCGTTTATAACGGTTATACTCATGTCCGGGCTGAAAGATTCGGAAAATTGTTTTAAAATATCATTATAGTTCTTACGAACTTTTTTTTGAAATATTTCCAGATCGAAGAGATCTTTTTTTAATCTCTTATGCAGCCGTTTCTGTGATATTCCGACCGGAGTATCTATATATATCAGGCATTCCGGCAGCGGAAATTTTGAATTCAGATTGTATACAAACTCAAAACCGCATTGAATGGATTGATACGCAAGACTGGAAAACAGATACCTGTCCGTAATAACAAGTTCGTTTCTTTTTAAGCGGGAAATAATGCCGTTATCCGGATTAAAAAGGTGTTCGCTTCTGTCTGCAGCAAACAGCAGAGCGGTTGTTTCCGGTTTTACCTCCCGGTCCCTGTGAAGAATCTCCCTGATGAGTTTTCCTATACTGGAATCCGTCGGTTCGAAAGTGCAGAAATGGGGAATACCAAGCGATGATAACTTTTTATCCAGCAGTTTAAGCTGAGTTGTGGTACCTGCACCGTCCAGTCCTTCTATCGCAGCAAAATTCTTAAGAACCTCTTGTTTTACTTTAATACGCTCGATACTCTTAGCCTCCTGCCGTACCGGTAAAGGGTATTAATTGATTCCTTATAAGTATGCGGATAATTCATGCTATGCTATAAATATATCCTGAGTTTTGCCGGCGGTCATTAATTTTTTTTGTAATGAGCCCTGAATTCGGGCAGTTCTTCCATAAGCTGATCTACTACGGATTCGACCTGTTCGTATGATTTGGTTCTAGGATCCCTGATTAAGAATTCCTTAAAGAGTTCCAGATCGTTGTTTCTGAATGCAGCAAGTGCCCATTCCATTCTGAGCCATCTCGGAAGAAGGTACATCGACAGGATCCTGTGCGGTATTTCCGGTTCGAGTTTTTCAGGATGTACACCATCCGCATCGACGATTAATGGTACCTCGATAAATACATCATCGGGAATAAAGGGAACTATGCTTTCTCTGTTGGGTATATTAAGTACGAGTCTTGTTTTTCGATTGTTAATAATTGCATTTATAAAAGGAATATGCTGTTCGCCGCTCATTTTGTCGGGCGGGAAACGCTTTAAGAGATCCGTATCCATGCTTTTGGAAAGTTTTTCCGTTTCTTCCGTTGTTTCCTTTACCATATTCTGATACCATGCCCAGCCTTTTTTCGAATCTGCTCCTCCCCATGGCTCTCCGAACCATTTTTTCTTTACATCATCATTATAATGATACTTCCAGCTGCCGTTTCGTACCGAATCTCCGATAGGAAGCATGCCGTAAAATTTATACATGTCGATGGAAGAAGGGCTTAGCTGATCGTTAAAGGGATTTTTTGGCTTCCAGTTTTTGGATTTTTCGAGAATCCATTTATCCAGGAGAGGATATGCATCCTTGCCATTATGGAGAAACCTTGTAAGCCAGATATTATGATTAAATCCTGCAACCTGGTAATCGACATTATCCATGTCGAGACCGAGTTCCCGTACAACTTCCTCGACTCCGTGGAAACCATGACAGAATCCGAGTATCTTTACTCCTGTTTCTCTGTAAACAAGCGTTGTGCCCTCGAAAACAGGGTTTGCCGCCTGTAAAAGCCATGCATCGGGACTTAACTTCTTAATAGTGTTTGCAACCTTTAAGAAAAAATTAAGCTGGCCTGTGTTTGTAAGAGTATGATAATCCGATACCATATTAAATTCCTGTGTATCGATGCCCCTGTAATAACCGTTATTCTCGCCGATCTTTCTTGTTTTTTCGAGATAACCATGTCCCCCTACAAGTGCGGAGTTTACTACGAATGCCGCCCCGTCTATCGAAGTATCGATATCCATTGTTTTTTCGAATTTAAGATTAGAACCGAGAGCTTTTGCATACCTCTCCGCAAGAATGTGCACTGCATCGAGTCTTTCCTTATCTATATCCATGAGGGATACTACAACACCGGATAATTCCTCCGTTCTGCATAGATCTCCGACAAGTCTGAGTGAGAATATTGCGCTTCCGGCTCCTATAATACTTATCTTTATATTTGCCATTCTATCGCTCCTTAAAGTGGATTACTACAAATTATCTTAAGCTGCCGTACTCTATAAAATAATCGGTCTTTAAGCAACTATTTATCCGTAAAAGTACTATAAATTAAGTGTAAGTTTTTTGGAAAAAAATCTGTTCCGTGATAGAATACATAGAGGAGGCACTATATGAAAAGAATTACACTTATCTTTCTTATTATCTTATCTTTAACAACAGGTCTGTCAGCGCAGACACAGTTTAGTTATGATGATCTTAAAAGTTCATTTAAAAGCTTTGCAGAGGCTGTAGCTCCTGTTCTTCCGTTTAATGCGGCAATCGGGCTTAACTGGTCGAACGCGTATATAGGGCAGCTTCTTGCCGTTCCGCCGCATTTCGGAGTGGGAGTTTCCGCTGGTGTTACGACAATACCTTTTAAATCCATGGATTATGTTTTTTCGAAATTTAATATTACACTGCCGTCTGAGTTAGATTTTATCAAAAAATACGGACTTCCTTTTCCCGCATACACGGCCGATGTAAGAATAGGCGGGTTTATTCTGCCCTTCGATATCGGTCTTAAATTCGGCTATCTTCCGCCGGAACTTTTAAAAGCACGTCCGGTTAAGGTTGATTATCTATTTTTTGGCGGTGATGTCAGGTTAGCAATTCTGAAAGAACGTTTTTTTATCCCTGCCGTATCGATCGGTGCAGGCTACAGTTTTCTTAAAGGGGGAGTAGGTGTACCGGGACTTCTCGGCGGGAACATTGCATTAACGAATTTCGATGTTACCAATCCGGTGACCAATACAACGACAACTTATAATCTTAGCCTTAAGGATCCTTCTTTGAATTTCGACTGGCAGACACAGGTCATCGATTTTAAACTGCAGGCAAGCAAGAATCTCTTTATCATAACACCCTATGCAGGTCTCGGTGCATCGTACGGAATATCCGGTGCAGGCGGAGGCTTAACGACAAAACTGCTGCTTAACGGTGTAGAAATTACTCCGGCAAAAATACAGGAAATAGAAGCTGCATTTAAGGCTGCCGGGGAGCCTGTCCCCGACCTGTCTGCGGGAGGAATTTTAGTAAGTAATTCTGTTCAGGGTTTTTCCGTACGTGCCTATGGAGGAGTATCTCTTAATCTCTTTATACTTAAACTGGATTTTACCGGAATGTACAATTTTACCGGGAATAACTACGGGGCAACTGTTAATTTAAGACTCCAGTTATAAACATTTTATAATAAGACCTGTTTGTTTTAATAATATCCGGGAAATAAACTGCGGCTGATTCTTCTGATGTTTCAGCCGCTTATTTTCTCTCCCTCCTGCTGCAGTGAGTGTAACCCGAATCATTTCAAGTTTGTTCCAGGACAAGAAGAGAGAACAACTTAACCTCCGGGATGATTATTTCAATCATCCCCGGATCATCAGTAATCTCTCTGTACCGAAGGGAGCGGGGCCTTCCCATATCCGTATCAGGGGATGCGAGAAAGAGAGATTGTATCTTCCTGAGAACCCGTATTTTTATTATTAAATTCTTTACAACAGGAGGTTCCGCTTTGCCCTTATTCCAGAAATCCTCTTCGGTTCCGGTTAGATTGATAAAACTAATGGTTTTTATTTTTTCAGTTTCACGGATAATCGTCCAAACTTTCCCCGGTTCTCCATCGGGGCTGTATGGAAATCCTTCACATACATTATCAGCGAAATCTCCTCC
>QILZ01000012.1 GCA_003233545.1 Spirochaetales bacterium | reverse complement strand
AATTCATTTTGCAAAAGGAAGAAGAAAATTTAAGGGGCTGTATCAATTTATGTACAGCAATTTTGCTAAAAAACTGCCGGATAACATCGAATACATAAACTTCGAACAGGATCTTGGCAAACTCTCACTTAAAGTAGCGAAGTCCTCGTATCAGCCGGATTTGCTGTTAAAGAAATACCGGCTTAAGTTACTCCCTTAAAAGTTATAAATTATCTCTTCTCCAGGCTGATAAGAAGCGGCAGATGATCGGAATAACCGTCATAACCTCTTAACGGAGACCATCTTTTCGGATATCCGCTCGTTTTATACAGCAAAAATGAGTTTTTCATCACACGAAAGTCCCCCCGTTTATACGACAACCCCTTTTTATCGAACAGACCGGAAGACAGAAGAATATGGTCGGGAGTTTCCCACCTCCTCCGGTACACATAACTTCCCGTGTTGTTTCCTTTAAACTCAAACCAGGGCTCGTACAGAACTATTTTCCCGCCTCCGGATCGAAAATCCACAGAATCCCCTGTTAAGAAGATACTGGAACTGTCGTATTCAGCAGAGCTGTCCGCATAAACCGGTATTAAAGCCGTTTGATACTTCCCGCGGGAATCGAGAAACTCTTCAGTATCCTCATTAAAATCTCCGCAGACGACTATATCCGCTTCAGGGTCTAAGGCGAGTATTTTCTTAAGCCGCCTTATAACGACCCCGGCAGACTCCCGCCTGGAGATTTCCGTTACCGCTACTCCGCCGCTCTTCGACTTCCAGTGGTTATTAAAGAGGTAGAGCAGTCTTCCGCCTGCATCTATATCAACCTCCAGAATATTACGAACAGGATCCCTTCCCCAATTGCTAACATAGTATGAATGGACCTTTTCCACAGGGTATCTGCTTATTACCCCCACATTTGCAGCAAGTCCTGCCTTCGGCACAAGAACAATATACCTGTAATTCATATTCTTTAAAAAACCTTCTACAAGTTTTTCAAGGACATTTTTATTTTCTACCTCCTGCAATGCTATAATATCCGGGCCTCTTTTATACGATGCCTTTATAACCTCGGCTACCGATGAAAGTTTTTTATAAAACAATTTACTATTCCACTTTCCGCGGCCCGGGTCGTATTCCTTATACTCCGTCCCGTTATCCACATCGTCGAAGAGATTCTGCACATTATACGACATTATAGTAACCTTGCTGTGAAACGAAAAAGAAAAGAGTACCAACAGTACGGATAAATATTTAGAAAAAATCATTTTATAACTCTCTAAGACAAGTTTAACCATTCTCAGGCTGCTTTGTCCATACGATATTATCCTTGACATCACAAAGAATATCATTAATAATTACCGTAAGTAATGATAATAAAAAATTATTCCGATACGCATTAAGAATGAATGCAGGAATGGAAGATATTTTTTAATGCCGGATACCGATCAGAACCGTTATCAGAGGCTTTTTCTCGACAATCCTGTCGCGATCTTCGAACAGGACTTCTACGAAGTAAAGAAAACAATCGATAAATTAAAAATACAGGGTATCGCCGACTTTGCCTCTTATTTTGATGAAAACCCTGATTTGGTAGAAAAACTCATAAAAACCGTTACCATTACAGATGTAAACAGGGCCGCTCTTAAACTGTACGGGGCTTCTTCCGGAAAAATATTTTTTACTTCCATAGATCAATTCTTTACCAAAGAAACAGCGCAGACTTTTAAAACGGAACTTATTGCAATAGCGGAGGAAAAATACGACTTTCGGATGGATTTAATAAACAGAACATTCGACAACAAACTGCTCAACATTTATATAGCGATTAATTTTCCCGAAAATCCTGAAGATTACAGACACGTACCTGTCAGTATTGTTGATATAAGCAAACGAAAAAAAGTGGAATATATCCTTAACGAAGCTCAACGTATAGCCCATATAGGAAGCTGGGAGTTCGATCTGCAGACAAATACCTCATACTGGTCCGATGAAGTCTGCCGCATATACGGTCTTTCCCGAAGCGAATACAACAATACATACACATCCTTTCTGCAGCATATACACCCGGAAGACAGAGAACTTGTCGACAGAGCTTACAATAAATCCGTACGAACCGGAAATATTTACAGTGTTACGCACAGAATACTGCTTAAAGACGGAACCGTTAAGTATGTTCATGAGCAAGGTAAAACCTTTTACGACAGCGAAAACAAGCCAATCCGAACTATCGGTACAACTCTTGACATTACCGACAGAATTATGGCAAGGAAAAAACGAAAAGAGAATGAGGAACGGTTCCATTCGATAGTACAGAATTCACCTGCCGGAATAGTAGTTTCCGATGAATCGTATATCATCCGGTATGTAAACAACCGCTTCTGTAAAATAACAGGATTCGACAGAGAAGAACTCATAAACAGAGATTTCAGAGAACTGCTTTTTAAAGCCACAGACAGAAAAACCTCACTCGATATTCTCCACAGATTTAAACAAAGGATAAAGGGGAAACATATATCACAATCCCCGGATTACTCTTTTAAAAGAAAAAACGGTAGAAGAGTATGGATACAGCTAAACGGAAGCACCTATAAAGATTCGAAGGGCATAACCTTTAATGTATCGCAGGTCCTCGATATAACGGAACGAAAACAGAGAGAAAAGGAAAACAGGAGGCTTTCCTCGATTATAGAACAAAGTCCGCTGTCTGTTTTTATTACCGATTTAGACGGCAATATACAGTATGTAAATCCTCAATTTACAAAACAGACGGGGTATACTTTTTCGGAAGTAAAAGGAAAAAATCCCAGGATCTTCCGCTCGGGTGAGCATTCAGAGGAACTGTACAGAAACCTCTGGGATACGATTGCAGCAGGCAAAACCTGGTTCGGGGAATTTCACAATAGAAATAAAAACGGTGATCTCTTCTGGGAAAAAACCATTATAGGACCGATATTCGATGAGAAAGGTAAAATTATCAATTATGTATGTATTAAAGAGAATATTACGGAACAAAAAATTCTAAAGCAGAGACTGAACCAGTCACAGAAACTTGAGATACTCGGACAGCTTGCCGGCGGTATCGCACATGACTTTAATAACATTCTTACCATTATAAACGGATACAGCACACTGCTGCTCGATACCCTGAATAAAAACGACCCTTTGCGGGAAGACATCGAACAGATAAAAATTGCGGGTGAGAGAGCTACTGCCTTAACACGCCAGCTTCTTGTTTTCAGTAAAAAGCAAATTACAAATGTCAGGGTTATAAATCTGAATAAGGTACTTAAGAATACGGTAAAAATGATTAAACGTCTTATCGGAGAGAATATAAATTTAAAACTCTCATTAGCTGATAACCTTTTAAACATCAGAGCCGACACTTCCCATATAGATCAGATTATCATGAATCTCGCTGTCAATGCACGTGATGCCATACCGCATGACGGAACACTTACAATAATAACATCCAATAGGACTATAAACAGAGATTTTGTAATTAACCGCCCGGAAATGGTTTCGGGAGAGTATGTCGAGCTTACGGTAAAAGACGATGGTACCGGAATGGAAAACAAGATCAGGGAAAAGATCTTTGAACCTTTTTTTACGACAAAAGGGAAAGAACTCGGTACAGGCCTCGGATTGTCTACGGTATATGGTATTGTAAAACAGAACGACGGTTATATAGAGGTAGAAAGTGAACCCGGGAAAGGTACAAGTTTTACGATTCTACTCCCTGCCGTATATGAAACCACGGAAACATACAGCAGACGAAAGAAGACAACAGGTACAGTAAAAGATACAAAAACAGTACTGCTTGCTGAAGATGAAGAAGCCGTACGAAACCTTACGAAACAGGTCTTAGAAAATGCAGGTTATGATGTAATCGCTGCAGAGAACGGAGAGCAGGCTCTGAATATCTGCAGCCATTATTCCGGGACAATACACCTTCTTCTGACAGACGTTATTATGCCGAAAATAAACGGAGGAAAACTGGCTCATGAGATCAGTAAAAACAAACCGGACATAAAAATTCTTTTTATGTCCGGATATACTGCAGATACCATAGATAAACACAGTACAGCGGGAAAAGAAATTCTTCTTCTTCAAAAACCTTTCGAGCCGGAAGAACTTTTAAAAGCCGTGGAGAATGCACTTGAAGAAAAACCGGATAGAAATGTAATATCGCAATAATCACACAACCGCTACAGAATAAAGACTGAGCACGCCGAAACAGCGCAGAAGGAATTCTTACGCCGGCAGCTGTCTGCTGTTCTTAATCATTGAAGATTACATTTTCTTTGCTATAACGCCTGCGGCTGTAAGAATCGGGTCCCATGAAGGTGAAAAGGGAGGCGCATAGGCGAGGTCCATCTCTCCGGCTGCATCCACCGTCATACCGGCTGTTAAAACCGCTGCCGCTGTATCTATTCTTAAGGCTGCCCCTTCACCTCCGGCAATCTGAACACCGAGCAGCCTGCGCGTTTTACGGTCCGCTGTCATCGTTACCGTAACAGGAGGATGAACGGGCCAGTACCCTGCTTTTGTTTTTGTCCGCACCGTTTCCGTTACAGGATCAAAACCCGCTAAAGATGCTGCTTTAGAAGATAATCCCGTCTTTCCGGCTTCCACATCGAATATTTTTACTACTGCAGAACCAAGCGTCCCCGGAAAAACTTTCAGGTTTTTCTTAATCTTAGCATCTTCAGAATCCATCGCCGCATTGGCACCCGCATACCGCCCTCCCCTGTTTGCATTCAGTGCAAGCGGAATAAAGACCGGTTTTCCCGAAACAATATGTATGATCTCCGTGCAGTCGCCTGCAGCAAAAACATCCTGAACATTTGTACGCATATACCTGTCTATGACAATACCGCCTTTTTCTCCGGTCTTTATTCCTGATGCCTGTGCAAGTTTTACCTCCGGTACTATACCGGCACTCTCGATTACAAAATCCGCTTCGAAATCCCCCTTATCCGTTAAAACCTTCCGTACCCTGCCATTTTTACCGGAAAATCCCTTAACAGCCGTTTCAAGGAGGATGTTTACACCATTTCTTTTAAGCTCATCGAGGATAACAGTGTGTATATCTTCTTCCGTATCACCCATCACATGGGGAAGCATCTCGATCACTGTTACATCGATCCCCAATTCTTTAAGATTCTCAACCATTTCCATCCCTATATAACCTGCCCCGATTACCACTGCCTTTTTCGGTTTATCCTCGTTAATAAAAGATTTTATTTTTTCAGCATCTTCAAAATATTTCAGGTGAAAAATATTTTCCGTATCCGAACCCGGAAGCTTTAACCTGACACTTTTTGCCCCCGTTGCCACAACAAGCCTGTCGTAGATAAGGATGTAATCTTCATTACTTTCCAGGTTCCTTACATACAGCTCCTTTGCCTTCGTATCCATACGAATCACTTCATTATTTACCCTGACGTCGATACCCCTCTTATTACGTGCATCTTCCGGACTTAAGACAAACAGTTTTCTGCTTTCCTTAATAACCCCGCCTATATAGTAGGGGAGTCCGCATTCTCCGTAGGATATAAACGGAGATTTTTCCAGCACAAGCACAATTACATCGAGGTTTTTATTTCTCCTTTTTGCCTGGCTTGCCGCACTCATCCCCGCGGCATTTCCTCCGATTACAACAACCGTTTCACCCATTACAGTTTTCCCTTTCCCTATTTAGCCATAATTCTTTCCATAATGATCTCTTTTTCCTTTTCAGGTTCGGGAGCCTGCGGAACAAATTCTTCTCCCGTTATTGTCTCATACGCCCTGATATACCGCCATGCAACCTCCACCCTGACCTGTTCGGGAATACCGGGAATACTGCCGTTTCCCATAAAACCCCTTTCCATAAGCCACTGACGGAGATACTCCTTATCCAGCTTCTTCTGCTTTTCTCCCTTTTCGAATAATTTTTTATACGTATCACGGTACCAGTATCTGCTGGAATCCGGCGTATGGAGTTCATCGATCAGAATTAATTTATTATCCGAAAGTCCGAATTCGTACTTTGTATCGACAAGAATCAATCCGTTCCTTCCGGCAATTTCACTC
>QILZ01000290.1 GCA_003233545.1 Spirochaetales bacterium | reverse complement strand
AAATAATTTTAATTAACATGAAAGCCAGTACGGAAAGGCGGAATACGGCTAAACGGCGGACGAACTCCCTGGCTTTGTACTGCTCAAATCGGTGCATACTATAACTTCGAGGATACTATTCTATCGGCTGTAAGTCAAGGAATCATTGTTGTTGTCTTTTGAAATTGTACTATTTCTCCCCCTGTAGAGTTTTAAATATAGAAGTAAGTACGAAAAAGCGGTAAGTATCAGTGCCATACACAGCAGGACTGAATAGTTAAATGCTGTGTTTTGTACGGGAAGCCCCAGCGCCCTGTTTCTGATTATGTTCAATGCATACATATTGGGAAGAACAACCGCAATAATGCTGTTAAGATTAAGTTTGCTTATTTGTATGGAGTTTAAACCCCCTGCTATAAACCATCCGAAAATAGCACCGGCCATGACAATCATCGTTGATGAGAAAAAATTATCAGACATAAGAGAAATAACTGCTGATACGGAAATATAGCAAAGTGCCGTAAGTATCAGAACCGGGATTAAGATATGGAATGATGAAAAAAAATTCCTTCCTGTCAGGAGCCATGCAAACAGTATGTTTACCGAAGCCGCTGCAATCGAGAAAAGAAGTGAGAATATGTATCTTGCAATAAATGATGGTGCGGGAGCAAAAGGTGAAATGCGGTAAAACAGAAGCGTTCCGTATTTCCTTTCTTTAAAGAATAGAAAGAGGTAGAGGTACATTCCTCCTATAATCGCCGCAAGGAGAATCGAACCTGTTGCAATTATTTCGACCCACTGAATCCGGCCGCCGGGCGGAAGTTCTTCCTTGACTTTAACATTCATCTCCGGATAGTTGTGTTTGTAAAACGAAAGGATTCCTTCCTGAAGATAGAGCCTTAAGTTTTTTGCAAAGTCGCTGTTAAAGTTGTTCAAAGCAAAATCGATTTCAGGCTGAGCATCCCGCCCGGCAGTTTTTTTATGCGCAGTCCGTGTTTCTGTAGATTCTACGGAAGATGAAAAGTCTTTCGGAATTATGATTATAGCTGCAATTTCCCCTTTAAGGAACATTTTTTCTGATACCGTTATCGAAGAAACTTTCTTATTATGATCTTCATGTTTGACCTTAACCGGACGAAAATAGGGAACATTTCCCAGAGGAGAAACTTGTGAGAGTATTTCACTCTTTAATTTTTCACCGTAAACGCCTGTATCATTATTTATTATGACGATCGGAAGCGACGTGAGGTTTCCGAAAATCAGCCAGAAAACTATCAGTATTGTAGTCGGGGCAATAAGCCCTGCGGCAACGGGTTTCGGATCGGCTGCGAACAATTTCCATAATTTTTTTAATTCTTCCATTAGAAGAACCATTGGTTTACTCCGTTAAAAAAGACGTATTATTATTTATCCTCTCCTGTTTTTACAGGCCTGGCAGGTCTGTGTATTATCGTATCATAGATAAATAGAAGGAAAAAGAAAGCGAGTATACCCGTAATTAAAGGGTAAAGATAATCTGTTAAGGAAGCGGAACCCCCGAAGCATGAGATCCTTATGGAGTTGATTATTCCGGCTACGGGATTAAGACCGGATGCTGTTCTTATCCAGTCCGGCATGCTGATATTTGTGCCGAATCCTCCGCCTAAGACCCAGAGAGTAAGAGCACCGGTTAATGCAAATATAAAAGAAACAAGGTGGTCTTTAAAGTATAATCCAAATAACATTCCTATCGGGGCGGCAAAGATACAGCCTGCTATAATGGAAGGGACAGCCGAATAGAAGATAAATTCTCCGGCAGCATAAACCGAGAGGAAAAGGTAAATCACTACTGCAGTAAGTATTTTTAAGAATACTCCTGTTATCTTGCCGCCTAATATGAAAAAAGAGCTGACAGGCGAAAGTTTAAGTATAACCATTCCGCTATCTTTCCATTCATGTGTAAATGCGAGACTTCCGAAAATAAAGCCGCAAAAAAGAATAGCGAATACAAGTATGGATGATGCAAAAAAAGATACCCAGGAAGGATCTCTCTTATATACTCTCTTTTCATTTATTTTTATGGCTTTCCCGGAAAAGTTCTCTGCAAAGTGTGCAGATATTCCCCCTGTTAATCTGTTTCTGTAATTTTTTATGGTATTGGCATTTACGTCTTTGATTCTCAGTATAAGCGAACCGGAAAGCCGCCTGTCTGTTTTTAGTACCGGTTTTACTTCGATTATTTCGGCAGGACTTAATTTGTTGCCGGATAAAAAATACGGTGTTCCCATCGGTGATTTATACCCGGAAAGGAGGAATTTAAAAAAACCAATATACGGGATTGGGTACTTTTTTATTCCGGTTTTATGGTTGGACTTAAATTGTGCAGGATTGGGCTCTGCAGTATACTGTCCTGCCTTCATGTTTTGCTTAACTGAAATTGCCTCTGTAAGTTTTACAGGAAAACTTATATCCTGTTTAAGGTCTGCTACAAATATAAAGAGAAACATAACAGGAGAAAGGAGTGCAATAATATGAAATGGTATTGAACCGGAAATCGATACAAGTTCTGTTTTAAGAATCAATAAGAAACGTTTCATATTATTGCTGTTAAAAAATTTCCCTAATCCCTTAAATTTCTCCCTGTATAGTGGAGAAAAACATCATCCAGCGAAGGTTTTTTCCTTATTATAATTTCTTCTTTTCCAAGGCTGGATTTAAGTTCGTCCACGGTTCCTTCTGCAATCTTTTTTCCGCTGTCGATTATTAAAAGCCTGCCGCAGAGATATTCCGCTTCACTCATCACATTTGTTGTAACCAGAACAGTTTTTCCCTGCCCCGCAAGCATCTTTATATAGTCCCAGATCCTGTGACTTCCCTGGACATCGACTCCAAGAGTCGGTTCGTCTAGAAATATAATTTCAGGCTCGTGAAGAAGGGCTTTCCCTATGGCTAGTCTGCGCTTCATGCCACCGGAATAGTTCTTAATTTTTTCAGAAGCACGGTTTTTAAGTTCAACAAGCTCCAGGATATGTTCCACCCTGTTTCTTATTTTTTTAAGCGATTTAAGGTAAAGAGCGCCCTGAAATTCGAGATTCTGATAAGCATTTAGTTCCGGGTATAGAGGAGATTCCTGGGGAACAAGACCAAACGAATACCTCAGCCGTTTCCAGTCCCTTAAAGGGTCGAGGCTCAGAACACGGATTTTACCCTTATCCGGAACAAGAAGGCCGGTTAAGAGGTTTACGATTGTTGTTTTTCCGCTTCCGTTAGGGCCCAGAAGTCCGAATATTTCACCCTGATCGATAGAAAAAGAAAGATTATCAACTGCAGTAATTTTACCATTACTATTCTTGTGTTTACCCTTTACATTGTACTGTTTCGTTACGCTGTTAAAATCGATACATTCCATAAAATATCACCGTTTCCCTGTCAGCCCTAAGATAAGCTCTTCAGTGTGGTTTCGATAAATCGCATCCTTTCTGTTTCATTCTTACATTCCTAATTCAGGATCAACCGTGCCCGCCGAAACCTTGCCATGGCTATTGCAAGCAGTCCGATGTCGAGCACAGCCAGAAGACCGATCGCGATAATTACAACCCTCGTTATATCGGCCGCAGTCAGTGCTTCGACTAAGCGTGCCTTCCACCCGGACGGCAAAGCCTGAACGCCAAAAACCGGCACAAAAAGAAGCAGCATGGTCGTTATACTTAAGGTCTGTTGAGCCTGGCGCACGGTAGCAGCCCGCAGCGAGATCAGGACTCCGGCACTTGCAGCAAGCCCGGCGCCTGCCAGGCTTAATCCTGCGATGCCTAAACCTGCAGTAAACGGATACAACAACAGTCCGCCCTGCCCGTACATGAGGTTCACGGGCACCAGTGCTATCGATAGACTCAGCCATGTCATCCCGCATCCGTATGCCATAGCCACCCAGATTTTTCCAAACAAGATAGCCCGATCGGACAGGCGGCTGGCCAGAAGCGTCTCCAGAGTATACCGTTCGCGCTCTCCTGCGAAAGAGTCGGCAATAATGGAGTTCACCAGAAACAGGGCCGCCCACCCCGAGTAAACCAATACCATCGGTGATTCCACCCAGGTCTTCCCCATCTGAAGAGGCAGAAAGATACCAAATACGCCCACGAAGATCATGGGGCTCAACTTACTTCGACCGCTTAAATAAGCCAGGATTTCCTTAATTTCCTTCCACATTACCGTCAATATATCGTTGATCATCCCTCTTCCTCCATCAGGGTCAGGAACACTTCTTCCAGGCTGGCTGTTTCCTTGTGCACCTCTTCCACCTCTGCGCCGCTGTTCACCACGAGGTTGACAATGGGGGCGGTATCTACAGTGCCGTTCAATTCGACCACAAGACGATTGTTCTGCTGTTCGACTGCGGCTATCTCCGGGCGTGCCCGCAGCGATGCCAGTAACTTCTCCCTGCCCAGTCCGCGCCCAATAATCTCCAGGCGCCGGGCACTGCGGCTGGTTTGTAATTCATCAGGGCTGCCGACAGCGAGCAATTGCCCCTGCCGAATGACACCCACCAATCCACATAACTTCTCTGCCTCAGCTAAGTTGTGTGTGGTTAAAAAAACGGTTACACCTTCGTGAGCAGCTAATGCAGCCAGATCATCCCGTAATGCAGCTGCCGCCATCGGGTCGAGACCGGAAGTCGGCTCGTCCAGAAAAACCAGCGATGGGCGGTGAAGCAGGGTTCGGGCAACAGCGAGCTTCTGTTTCATCCCGCGGCTCCAAGTTTTAACCTTTTCCTTTCGCCTCTCCCATAACCTCAGATGAGTGAGGAGTTCCTTGATGCGGGCCCGGCGTTCTTTGGTTCCCAATCGCCATATACGGCCGTAGAACTCCAGGTTGTCTTCTGCGCTCAGCCGCTCATAGAGCCCCGAATGTTCAAATAACGCTCCGCTGTGCCTTCGGATCTTATCTGCCAGCGTCCTGCTGTCGAAACCCAATACCCGGGCGTGCCCTTCCGTAGGCTCCAACAGGCCCAACAGGAGCCGAATAGTTGTTGTCTTTCCTGCCCCATTGGGACCGAGGAAACCGAAGATTATCCCCCGCGGAACTTCCAGGGAAAGGTGATCCACAGCCCGAAGGGAACCAAAATTGCGCGTCAAATTGTCGGTACGAATAATGAAATCATTCATAGGCGTTATCTTTTTTCTGAATAATATTACACGGAATACCGCCTGTTACCGCCAGTAATTTGTCGTAACCGACAGGTACTCCGGACGAATCGGTTCCTGCTGCAGGGTATATGGTTTCATATTTCTGCAGGCCCTTATCGATAAAGATTGTAATTCCTTCCACTCCGAAGGGGCATACCCCGCCCGGGCTAAACCCTGTGGCCTTTAATGTTTCTTCCGGTGTGGCCATTCTAACCTTTGTACCTGTAATCTTTTTCGCGCCGGAGGAGGAAATCCTTGCATCGCCTTCGATTACAGCCAAGTAAAAACTGCCGTTTTTCCCTTTAAGAAGGATCGATTTTGCTATTCGGGATACACCCGTTCCTATTCTTGCGGCAGCTTTTACTGCTGTCGGGGTACTTCCTTCTTCGAACTCCAATGCTGTAAGGTTATTATCTTCGAGTATTTTTTGAACCTTTTCAGGGATCATATAATTACCTCTGCTGATTGTTTATATTGTTTTGGCAAAGCCTTTCTTATTATACTCCGGTTCGATATTCGATTC
>QILZ01000332.1 GCA_003233545.1 Spirochaetales bacterium | reverse complement strand
CGTATACCTGCTGTTCAGCAGCTTGTTAAAGAGCTTTTCGGAAGAGAACCGAGCAAAGGTGTTAATCCCGATGAAGTTGTTGCAATGGGTGCTGCAATTCAGGGAGGAATCTTAGGCGGTGATGTAAAGGATGTGCTGCTTCTCGATGTTACTCCCCTGTCTCTCGGTATAGAAACATTAGGCGGAGTTTTTACCAAACTGATAGAGAGGAACACTACGATTCCCACGCGGAAGAGCCAGATATTTTCTACGGCTGCGGATAATCAGACTGCCGTATCGATTCATGTACTTCAGGGAGAGAGAGAGCTTGCAGGTCAGAACCGCACACTCGGCCGGTTCGATCTTGTCGGCATTCCTTCGGCGCCGCGCGGTGTACCTCAGATAGAGGTGACATTTGATATCGATGCCAACGGAATCGTGCATGTTTCCGCAAAAGATATGGGAACCGGCAAGGAACAGAAGATAAGGATAGAATCATCTTCGGGTTTAACGGAAGATGAAATAAAGAAGATGGTGAAAGATGCCGAACTTCATGCGGAAGAGGATAAGAAAGAAAAGGAAAGGGTAGAAGCGAGGAACGAGGCTGATAATCTTATCTATTCAACGGAGAAATCGCTTAAAGATTTCGGGGATAAGATTACGGAAGCGGATAAAAAAACAATAGAAGATGCGGTTGCCGGGCTTCGAAAGGTATTGGATTCCCAGGATGCTTCGGAGATAAAAGAAAAGACGGAAGCTCTTAAACAGGCCTCGTATAAGTTAGCGGAAGAGGTTTATAAGAATACTAAAGCCTCTGCCGGAGCAGGCGATGGTACAGCGGGCAGTGCAGGAGCAGCGGGTGCTTCGGGAAGCGGCGGTACGGACGCAGAAACAGCCCCGTCCGGAGACGGATCGGGAAGCAAAGGCGCTAAATCGGATAATGTCGAAGATGTGGATTACGAAGTAGTCGACGATGATGATGAATCAAAAAAATAGCAATTAGCCATAAACAGTTAAATAAAATCATCTGCTTTAAAAAAGAGAAGGAACATTGGCAAAGAAAGATTATTACGAAGTCCTTGGGGTTCCGAGAGGAGCCTCTAAGGACGATATAAAAAAAGCTTACAGAAAACTTGCAATTAAATATCATCCCGATAAGAATCCGGGTGATAAAAGCGCCGAAGATAGGTTTAAAGAGGCCACGGAAGCCTATGAAATTCTCGCAGATGAGAAAAAAAGACAGGCGTACGACCAGTTCGGGTTTGCCGGTGTAGAAGGAATGTCAGGCGGAGCCCAGGATTATTCCGGTGTATTCCATGATTTCGAAGATATTTTCGGCGATTTCAGCGGTTTTTTCGACTCGTTTTTCGGGAGAGGAGGCAGAAGGAGGTCCAATTCGAGAAGCTCCGCTCAAAGGGGAGCCGACTTAAGGTATGATGTGGAAATAGCGTTTTTAGATGCCGTATTCGGAACGCAGATAGAAATATCATTTACAAGAAATGAAGCATGTTCTGTCTGCGGCGGAACGGGAACGGAGAAGGGCAGCAGGAAAAAAATATGTCCGACCTGCGGCGGAAGCGGCCAGGTAAGACGCAGCTCGGGGTTTTTCTCCATAGCTACCACGTGCCCGACATGTCATGGTGAGGGGGAAATAATAGAGAAACCGTGCAAGAGCTGCGGCGGTACAGGTCTTGTCAGGAAGAACAGACGGATAAAGGTAAAAATTCCGGCAGGTATAGAAAACGGCAAAAGGATAAGTATTCCGGAACAGGGAGACAGCGGCATAAACGGCGGACATGCAGGAGACCTCTATGTATACATACATGTTAAACCCCATGAATACTTCGAGCGGGACGGCTATGACGTGTATTGCGCCGTACCCATATCGATTACGCAGGCGTCTTTAGGTGCGGAAATACTGGTTCCTACCCTGAACAATAAACGGGCAAAGGTAAAAATACCGGCGGGGACACAGACCGGAAAAATGCTTCGATTACGGGACGAAGGTATTCCTCATCTTCATAACAGTCACAGGCGCGGTGATATGTACATAAAGCTGGTAATTCAGGTTCCGGGTAAGCTTTCTCCGAGGGCTAAGGCCCTGCTGCAGGAATTTTCGAAGGTGAACGGAGAAGACAGCTCTCCGGATCCTATCAGGTTGTCTGAATTCAAATAATTCTATAAAATCATAATTTGTGCAGAATATTTATCCGGTAGTAAAAACCGTATTTGTGACAACAGCCTTTCTCGAGTTTGCGGCCGTTATGTTTCGACTTTCCGGGCGGGAATCCGGAAAGGAGTATCTGTGGTTCGCTTCCGTATTGATTTTTTTTATTCTAAGAGCTGCCTTCGCGGATACAATAACATTGCGTATCATATTTTCACTTCTCTTTATCTGGTCGGCGGGAAGCTACTTAGGTTATATATCCGGGTATGGAAGAAACAGAATATGGACTGCGGCAGTCGGAATACTGGGCATAGTCGATCTGATGATGGGCATGCTGGGTTACTACGGAACTCTTCCATTTTCTATTTTCTGTATTTTTTCAATCGGCCTGGCTTCCCTGTATCCCCTGGGATTTGTTTTTAGATATTATCTGCAGACTCGTGCAGGTTTGTTTCTATATTTTTTTATATCTTTTGCAGTATGGATGTTCAGCGCTTTATATGATTCTGCGGCTTCTCTTTTTATGCTGAAAAGCGTCCATGCTGTTTTACTGGTTTCATTTGCTCCGCTTTTCGGGTTGTTTTTCTTTATTTTCGGAGAAGGATATTTAAAAGGTGCGGGTTTAAAAAGCTATTACAGGAGAATGGACAGAAAAGATGAACAGATTAAAAGTGTTTATGCACAGCTGATACAGACAGAAAGCACAATGATAGTAAATGACAGGCTGATCGCTTCCGGTCTTCTCGCTGCCGGGTCGGCCCATGAGTTTAAGAATTTGCTTTCTTCCATAAACATTGCCGCGGAATACGGTCTTACCGCTGAAAACACGGAGGAGAAGGATAGAAGCCTTCGGGCAATAATTAGCAGCATAGAATTCGGAAAAGAAGTGGTCACCGATTTACTGGAAAAACTTGCAATCGGCGGAAGAGAGAAAGAGGAAGTAATCGACATAAAGAATGATATTAAGT
The DNA here is from genome assembly GCA_003233545.1 of Spirochaetales bacterium. Lineage (GTDB taxonomy): Bacteria > Spirochaetota > Spirochaetia > SZUA-6 > SZUA-6 > SZUA-6. The sequence goes on along the minus strand of QILZ01000332.1, from coordinate 2,596 downwards.
ATCTTTTTAAGGTAGTACGGATTGCCTACAGGATGGAAGGTATCAGATTTACTTATGAGGTAGAAGATGAAACGAAAATATGCGGGCGGAAGGGTGAAATAGAACAGATTATTCTGAATATAATACGTAATGCCGTAGATGCCTTTAAAACGGGGGATAAAAATAAGGATAAGAATATTCACCTTAAAAGTGCCGGCATAAACGGAAGTGTAATCATAGAGATTACTGATAATGCGGGAGGTATCCCTGCGGAGGTTATAGCAGGGATGTTCGAAACCGCCGTATCGGGCAGACAAAGTACCGGTCTGGGGCTTTACCTGACACGTGCACTGGTTCAGCGGAACGGAGGTGAAATCGAATATATTCCTGTTAACGGCGGAAGCTGCTTCAGAATGATGTTCTTAAGCAGGGAAAGCTAGAATATATCCGTTTATATCCGGCTGCAAAGAATAAGAGCAAAAAAATAAGCAAAATATAAGCAAATAAATTTGAAATCTAATTGTCTTGGTGTATAATTATCAATGTAATAAACTAAATTTGTGGAAAATATTTTTAAGGAGGGATTTTATGAAGAAGCTTACAATCCTGATAGTGATTGCTGTCATGATTACTTTTGCTGTACCGGTTTTTTCCGCTGATCAGTGGGAAATCGGATTGTCATGGACGCCAATTCCCGGAGGTGACCAGTCGACGAAGTCAAAGGATGAAGGTGGGATGGATTCCATTACGGGGTTCCATTTCGGTTATATCTGGTGGCATATAGGGTATGCTACGTGGGATGCTCTTGTTATGCCTCCATTTATTATTGCAGGTATGACCAGTTATCAGGATGATCAGGGGAACTGGCAGCCCGGTTATTACCGGCCCGGGTTTTTGAACCTTTTTGATGTCGGAGGGAGACTCAATATCGGACCTTTTGTAGCATCAGCAGAGATGGGCATCAATAACATCTATATTTATCAAGGAGACAGTCCTGTTGAGTATTCGGGTGATTTTGGTGCAAATTTAAGACTCGGTGCCGGACTTAAGTTTGACTGGTGGGGTGTTTCCGTTACAGGAACCTCTGTTTTTCCGAGTTTTAAAAAGATGATTCATGTTGTTGGAGGCCTTTTTTCGTCTGATAATAGAAGATGGTCGATTAACGAGATAAAAGGTGGGCTGATACCCTCCATACTTTTAGTACTTTATCTGTAAGGGAGGTGTAGATATGAAAAAGATTATTATTATAAGCTTATTAGCAATTTCTGTTATTTTCCTGTTCTCCGGTTGTGATGCAATTCTTGAAGCTATGTTCCCGGATGCAACAGGACATGGTGATAAGAGCGGGAAGAATTTCGTCACTATAAAAATAGACATAGATAAAGGTATTGCCGGCTGGGAAAATTCAGAAGTCTGGGTCGAGCTTCAGGGAGTAAATGGCACCGATTTCTATGACACGCGGAATGATTATGCATGGGATGACGGCAATCCGAATAATCCTGCACATATAGATTTGAATTTTGAATTTCTGCCAAAGGGAGAATATATGGCAAATGTATGGCTGGATGAAAATGGAAATGGGAAAGCGGATAAAGATGAACCATTTGCATCTGTTAATACTCCATGGGGAAATACATTCCCAATGCCATATCCAAATCCGGATGACCCCACTGAAATGTTGTCTAATATGGATTTTAACGTACAATTGGGTACTATAAATATTGGCGACGAGCCATGGCTGTTGAGGGGGGATAAAGTAATAAATATTGATGATAGAATTTACTCACATGATTTTTACGTACAGCCTGTAATTAAGGATCATTATACTAAAAATTTTAAATGGTATATATGGGATGGAGTAAAAGATCAGCAAGGTGATGTTAGTAATGCTGATTATTTTTCATTCAATTTTGACAGCGGCACATTAGAAGGGGAGTACTGGATCGATATAAGCGACCTTAATATTAACTTTCCGGATGGCACCACTGTTATAGGCCCCTTAAACGATTCCTTCATGGTAAAAGTGGTGGATGATGCAAATATAAATGGAGAACAGTACAAACTAAATGTAAGCAGTTGGGGCTTTGACGGACCTCCATTCTTTCTCGATTACAATACAAGCTATGCAGTTAAAGTGGAAGTTTATGATGGTGTAGGTACTTTACTTGGATCTCATACATGGGATAATGCACTTCTGAATGGCGGATTCGATCTTACCTCAGACGGGACGACGGATATAGGAACAAATGGCGCTCTAACGTATCATGCTGCGTCTTCCGGTCCGGTAGATTATGTACGGGTGTTTGTGGATGTCAAGGATGTCGACGAAAATATTTCTTTCACAGACGATAATGACCTTGCCACACAGTTTGAGGTCGGAATAATGTCAACTGATTATGATGATGGGACATACCGGTGGTCTGATAATTATCCTGATCCCAGGCGTTATATACTGTACAGTGATTTTAGCAGACTATTTTAGCATAACTTATTAATATTATTTGGGCTTACATTATTAGAGTGTAAGCCCTTTTTATATGCCTTTTTAGTTGTCAAATACTCTTTATTCGAATAAAATATGTGTTGTGATTATAAAATGTAGAGAAGGCAGGTAAAT
>QILZ01000315.1 GCA_003233545.1 Spirochaetales bacterium | reverse complement strand
CAAAGATGTTCCGGATAAAGCCAGGCATCTTCTTTAATGATTCTATGCTCCGGGCTGACTTGAGACAGCTCAAATGATACGCCTGTTCATCGATACTTGCATTGAAAAGGGGATGAGTAATATCCAGTATCGGAATTTGAATATCATTTTCGAAAGCCGCATAGAGAATTCGGTGATCTTGATTTGCATTCATGGTTTTCAACTCCATCTCACTTGAATTATGATTTTCTAATCTAACTAAAACCCAAAGCTATCATAATTGATCTTCCCGGAAGAATCCAGGTAAGCAATTCGAGTGGTAGCTTCTGTAGCACCCCTGTTTCCAGTTGCTTGATGTCTTCCGTCAGTTGCTGGTATTTCGGCAGGTTCTCCTGAATTTACTTGATTTGTTCTTTATTTTCTTCGATGTTACTGATGATACCATTTGCTTCCTACCCCTGCTTGTGTATATTTTATCCTCCACACCGTATGCCGACAGTGATTGTAATCCGGTCAGTTCATCCAGCGTGATGGCGTAAACATTATTGAATAAATCACCCGTGTCATTACCGAGCAATTGGAGGGATAACCATAATTGTTGATATTTTTCTTTTAACATAATATAAAATACTCCTATTCAAAAAAATCATCAATTGGATTTCTGATTTTATCGATTGCGCTTATTGATACATGGGTCTTCTTAAGTGCGGGGTATTATCTCCCCCACTTCTCCGCCTCCCCGGATATATCCCGGATAATCGAATCCGCGCAGGCTATCCATGATAAACATAGTACCGGGTTTCTACACCATTCCGTTTTTTATAACCGCTGCATGCTTCCCTGCCAGGCTTTTCGGGCTTTTGTTTCCAGGTTTTTGATATAATTGTCCCATATACCCGGGTCGATCACAGGGTTTTCTTTTTCGAGTATCTTATTCTGCACCGGGTGAATCCCGATAAAGATGTCCACATGCTTCGCTTTAAGAATTCCAAGAGCATTCAGGAAGAGTTCTCTATTCTTCCTCGGCATATTGTGTTCCGATAGGTATTCATCTGTAAGAGAATTAAGACCAGGTCCGCCGTGCATGCCCGCCGTGTACTTTTTGCCCGCTTCGATTACGTCGAAGAAATACGATATAGCCCCCGGAGTGTGGCCTGGCGTGGCAACGCACTCGATGGCCGTATTTCCCAATGATATGATATCACCGTCGGAGACCGGTACATCAACATGAAAAGTTTCCGTAAACTCTACGCCATATTCCTGTGCCCATAAAAGATCCTGTCTTTCATTTAAAATAAAGATATCATCCCTGCCGAGATACGTTTTTGCTCCGGTTAAAGCCGAAACGGCCTTCGTGCCGCCGCAATGATCATAATGAGCATGACTGTGCAGGATGTACTTGATCTCCCGGGGGTCGAATCCCAATACCCTTATGGATTCCAAAAGAAGGTAAACGGTTTGCGGGAAGGTAGTATCGATGAGTATTAACCCGTCTCCCGTATCGATGAGATGAGAAGAAACACTACGATTGCCGACATAGTAGAGACCGCCTGCGATACGAAAAGGTTTAACGGCAAATCTCCATGGATATCTACAAATATCCGGTATCATTTAACCCCCCTTATCCTTAAGATTATCTGCAGTAGAAAATATACACCGGTACGCAACGGGCCTTGGGTTTCTGCTGCTGTCTTTACCCGTTCCTTATCTTCCCGGAACCCTTTTTAATCCTGCTAATTATAAGATAATCAGGGGTTTAATTACAATAAAAATATTTTCTGCATATAAATCCGGATTTTTTAATCGAGCATTTTTTTCAGCATTCTTGCATTTAGAACGGCTTTTCCTTTGTGATGGTTATTAAAGAAGATAAGAAGAATCTTAACGTGCTTCGTCATCCTTGAAATAAGGGATTTCCACCGTGAAAGTTCTTCCCTGGTGTAGAGATAGTCGTAGCGGCTGACATTATCCCCCTTCCACCAGTTACTTTTGTTTCTTCCGTGAAATCGAATATAACCGGTATCGGAAGTAACCGTATCATCGGGAAGGGGAAGACCTTTTAGTTCCGGAAGGTCCACTTCCACCAGGGTCAGGTTTTCTTTCTTAAAGGTATCTATTACCGATGCTTTTAACCAGTCGGTGTTCCTGAACTCCACTGCAATGGATGTACCGGTTAGTCCCCGGTCCCTGAAACTGCCGATTAGTTTTTTAAGATACACCCTTGTTTCCTTGTTATAGTGGAAACTGTATGGAAACTGGAATAAAAGGGCGGAGAGCTTTCCTGATTCCAGGAGCGGTGCAAGACCGGCCAAAAAAGAGGGAACCGCTTCCAGGGCAGTCTCGTCGCGTACATGTGTAAACAGCTTGTTTGCCTTTACCGAGAAAGAGAACTCCTCCGGGGTAAACTCTACCATTCTTTCTATCGTACGCCGGCCCGGCATACTGTAGTATGTAAAGTTGAGTTCGACTCCATTAAACTCGCCGGCATAGTATGTGAGAAATTCATTCCTGGAAAGCGTTTCAGGATAGAAAGCACCTCTCCAGTCTTCGTAGGAGTACCCGCTCGTACCTATTATTAACTTTGTACCCAACAGCCTTCCTCCCCGGTTCATTACTAAACATAGAGTATAATAAGGCAAGAGAAATAATTATAAAATACCCTTGCAGTTTTTTCTCACAAATACTATACTTTTGTTTAGTATTATGAAGCGGCCAAAGCAAGGGGCATACATACCCATCGGTTTTCGTTCATATTTTTCCCTGTTGCAGGGGGTTCTCTCCCCGGAGGATATCTGCGATTACGCAGCTTCGGAGGGTTACGATGCAGTGGGCACAGCGGATACGAACAACTTCTACGGGCTGATAAGGTTTCTGAAAGCATCCGAAAGGGCAGGCCTCCGGCCCGTGGCGGGAATACGGATCGTGCAGGGGGAAAGAGAACTCTTTACCGCCTATGTGCTGAATAAAAGCGGGTATGCGCGTATCAACCGCATTGTGAGCTCCCTGAAATCCCGGGAAAAATCTACCTGCGGTCCCCTTGACGATCTTCGTAAAGGCGGATGGGAAGGGCTTGCCATCGTTACAGGTGTACCCGAAACAGCATGGAAGCTCTCTTCGGCATGCAGGGAAAACCTCTTTATAGGCCTCACCTACGGAAGAAATTTTGCAGGCCTGGTAAGATCGGCAAATACCCTCGGCATACCGTTGCTTGCCGTGAACGATGCCTTCTTTATCCGGCCGAACGACGCTAAGCTGTGCAATCTCCTTCGGGCCGTAGGTATAAACTGCAGGGTAGAGGATCTCCCGGAGGAGAAAAAGGTACGGGCACATAACCGTGCCGTATCCCGGGAGGAGATGGAAGGTTTCTTCTCCGCCGTACCCGAAGCCATGGAGAACACCCGGAAGATAGCGGAAGCATCCGACCTGTCCGGTATTATTCACGAAAGCTATGTCTTTCCCCGTTTCAGGGGCTTTTCGGAGAGGGAAGCCTACGGGAAGCTTAAAAATCTGTGCATGGCAGGAATCAAATTCCGTTATCCTGATGCTTCGAAACCTGAACGTGCTAAGGTAATTTTACGGTTAAACTACGAGCTTTCCATCATCGGTGAAAAGGGGTTTTCCGGTTACTTCCTCGTGGTGCATGACATTGTTTCGCGATGCTCAAGAACCTGTGGAAGGGGAAGTTCGGCCTCGAGTATCGTTTCCTACCTCCTGGGCATTACCCACGTGGATCCTGTTAAGCACAACCTCTTTTTCGAACGTTTTCTTAACAGGAGCCGTAAGGATCCGCCGGATATCGACGTGGATTTCCCGTGGGACGAGCGGAGAGAAACCCTCGAGTACGTGTTTAAAACATACAAGGATCATTCGGGCATGGTGGCCGATCATGTAACTTTCGGACCGCGTTCCTCGCTCAGGGAACCTGCAAAAGCGCTGGGAATTCCCGGGGAAGAGATAAAGCGCTTGGTCCGTTACTTTCAGCTGGGAAAGACGGATAAGCTGCCGGAGTATCTGCTCGGGATCTCGAGGAGAATACGAGGGTTCCCCCGCTACATGGGAACACATCCGGGAGGTGTAGTGATAACTCCCGAAGAAATAACCGCCTATACGCATATTCAGCCTTCACCGTCCGGATATCCCCTTACTGCGTGGGACAAGGACAGCACGGAGGATGCCGGCCTTGTAAAGATCGACCTTCTCGGGAACAGGTCGCTGGCCGTGCTGAGGGATGTGATAGAGCTGGTAAACAGTGAAGCGGGAAAACCGGTGGATGATACCGGCCGAGAAAAAGGAGCACCTGTGGAAGAGGCGGTACAAGAACCGGTAAAATGGGATACCTTTAACCCGCTGGAAAATTCGGAGACTGCAAAGATGCTTGCAAGGGGAGATACGATCGGAATATTTTACGTGGAATCTCCGGCAACACGCCAGCTTCTGAAAAAGATGCAAAGGGGCGATTTTAATAACCTCGTTATTGCAAGCTCCATAATAAGACCTGCTGCAAACAGGTACATTACCGCCTTCGTGCGGCGGCTGCACGGGGAAAGGTATGCGCCGCTTCATCCCCTGATAGAAGAGACGCTTCGGGAAACCTGCGGTATCATGGTGTATCAGGAGGACGTCTCCCGTATAGCAATCGACCTTGCCGGTTTTTCACCGGGAGAGGCCGATCAACTGCGGAAGGTTATCACGAAAAAGGACCGTAACCGGAAGCTTAAGTCTTTCCGGCGGATATTTTTCGAAAGGGGGAAAAAGAGGAAGGTGCAGTCAAATGTACTGGAGGAGATATGGGAAATGATACTTTCCTTCGACGGTTATTCATTCTGCAAAGCCCACAGTGCTTCCTATGCCATGGTCTCGTATAAGCTTGCCTATATGAAACGCTTTTACCCGCTTAAATTCATGATCTCTGTAATAAACAATGACGGCGGTTACTACACACGCCAGACATACATAGACGAGTGCAGGAGGATGGGCTTTAAGGTACTCGGCCCGGATATAAACAGGAGCGGTGCCCTTTACACAATAGACGAGGACAAAGACGGAAAGCCGGCCATGAGGGTTGGTCTTTTCCAGCTGAGGGGAATAAAAAGGGATACGATTCTTCGTATCATCGGGGAGCGGGAAAAAAGGGGCAGGTTTACAAACCTCGATGATTTCGTAAAAGGGTTAAGACCGGGAATTCCCGAGATGAGTACCCTCATAAAATCAGGAACTCTCGATTCACTCGCAGACGGACATACCAGGCCCGAACTGTTCTGGAAACATTACCATATTCTCCATTTCGATGATTGTTTTATTGCACCTTCTATCCCCAAAGGAATCGGGTGTTACGATACGGCTATGAAACGTGCCCACGAGATCGAAACCCTCGGAGTGGTTGTAAACGGCCATCCGCTGGAACTGTTCGGCAAAAAGATAGCCGGTCTTGCCGGAGTTCTCCGGGCAGGCAGCGGGCTTCCGGAGCTTATATCTTCCGGGGAACTGCCCCGGAACGTGGGCAGACGCGTAACCCTCGCCGGATTTCTTGTAACCGGAAAAGAAGTTTTAACGAAAAGGAAGGAGCACATGCTCTTCTTAAGCTTCGAAGACCGCCATTCGGTGTACGAAACCGTTCTTTTTCCGGATGCCTTAAGGCGGTTCCGTAATATCCTGGAGCCGGAAAGGGTGTACCTCGTTACGGGAAGGGTAGAAAAAGAACTGGGCGCTATTGCCGTTACGGTAGAACAGCTTCGGTATGTAGGCAGTCTGAGGGAAACCGGGAAAGCAAAGTCTCTGACAGATGTTCCTCCCCGTGTCCAAAGTTATGCTCGAAATGGTATCCCTTTGTTTTAAGTGTCTTTACCATCTGTTATAAGGCATCTAACTGGATTTATTGGGTTTACCGAATATGTACAGCTTAAGTCCAATCCACCTGTAGATTATACCCGGGGAATATTGTGTTTGTGTAGTTTTAAGGAGATTCTGCGGTGGACAGTTAAAAAAAATGTTAACATATTATGTCTGTATGTGCTATGATGCCATATAGATAATACCTGTTTTGTAGAAAGACATTAAAACGGATACACCGGTAATGAACCTGAACGAAAAAAGTAAGATTGAATTAGCGGCAGCATGTCTTAAGAGAAGTGAGTTTTTTACTGCGGTTATAGGCAGGACTTACTATGCTGTTTTTTTAATGGTAAAACATTATTTGGCCGGAGAATATTTTGATTATAAAAAGTTTCTAAAAGAAAATAAATATGAGGAAAGAGAACGTGAATATTCCCATGGGACATTGAGACAAGCTTTATCCGGGTATCTATTTGATAAGGGGTACAAATATCAGGAACTAATACTTTTAACTAAAATCGATCAGCTATATAATATTCGAAGAAAAGCCGATTATAGACCAGAAAAGATCTGGAAAACTGTGTTGATGACGCCATTGAAATAATAAATTTCATCGATAGAATAAGAGGATAACTTGATATGAACAAAGATTTTATAGACATTTATGATGTTATTGAGAAAAGAATACTTGAGCAGTTTCCTGGTATCAATGTAGAAATTAAGCATGATGAACAAACTGATGAATATTTTATTTGCATAGATAACTCGGAAATTTATCACAGTGACATATTTCAGCTCTTAATTACAGAATTAAGTTT
>QILZ01000090.1 GCA_003233545.1 Spirochaetales bacterium | reverse complement strand
TCCGTTCCTTTTTCATACTCCTTAAGAAGCTGCCAAGCGGAACCGGAAACATTCTCCGGTTTCAGACCAAGCATTGCATCACGCTTTTTCTGCCGTAATTCATCGTTTATTCCATACAGATTCCGCTTTAAACTCACAAACCCTTTTTCACCGGGATCCATGGGTTTTTCTTCCCTCCCAACCGTGCCGATTACTGCCCGGCTCACGGCACTTTCCTCCGGCGGCTTTTCCTTATAAAATTCCAGCGAAGTTCTGTAATTCTGCAATGTAGAATATATATTCGGATCTCTGTAAGATGCAAAAGTAAAAGTGCCTTCCATTCCAGAATGCAGGGCAAAAGCACCGTATGCCCCTCCTTCCATTCTTATCTTTTCCCACAAATAGCCTGTTCTTAACAAATGAGCCAGTACCGACTGAAAAGCGGATTCATCCGTTCCGTATCTTGCACCTTGCAGTACCTTTGCCACATAACCTACCCCGGAAGAAACAACAACGGATTCCATTTTTTTGTTTAAAAGAAATTTATTTTTTTGAAACAGTTTCCCTTTTATCGATTCATGAATTCCTGTTTTTTTATTTCCGTTAAGCGCAAAAGAAAAATTTTCGATACTTTTTCGTACATATTCTAATTCCGTTCCCTCAGCAGTTGCATTAAAAATAATCCTGTTTTTATCGATAACTATATCCTGTATTGTTTTTAAATCGGAAGCAAGTGTGCCTATCTCTTTATCTATATCCTTGGAGAATTCATTTAAAAATAACAGCTGAGTAATACCTTTCCACATCTCCTCATTCTTATTTGCCTCCGTCATCATGCTCCCTGCCCTGAGCATTGCAAAATAATGTCCGTTCGGTATAAGGGCGCTCTTTAAATCATTCCGCAGTTCTATTACAAGATCTTTAAGCCTCTTATAATCATTAAAATCCGCACCCTTTATGAGCTCCCGTATAAGTTCTAACGACTCCTCCAAATCTCCGCTTAAAGTCTTCATACGGAAAAATATATATTTTGCACTGTTTCCCGTTGAATTTCCCATGCTGCTTGCATCTATAGACGCAAAAAAGCCCCCTGTAGTAAGCGCTAAACGCTGTGCCATCTCATCATAACTGATACCCCGGATGCCCGATCTGCAGACAGCTCTTCCGAATACAGGGAGATATATTAAAGCCTCGTCCGGCAGACTGCCGATATCTACCGCAATATCGATATACACAACTCCATTCGTGTATATATCATGGAAAAAAAGAATACTGTTATCATTTAAGTTTAAAGTTTTACATGGTATTTCCGTAACCCTGTCAGGAATATCCTTAAGTTCTAAAACGGGAATTTTATTGACATTTTTCGGCGAATCCGGTTTTTTAAGATATTTTTTTAATTCTTTGTTTTTCGCAGCGATTTCTTCAAGGTCCTTCTCCGATAGTCTGTTTTTAATATATTTTATTTTTTTATTTATCTCTTCGCTCACAACATCTTTTGTTTCGGGATGCACTATAAGCCTGCTCCTGTGTGGATTGCCGATTAGAATATCATCGATAACCTTTTCAAAAAAAGACCCCGAATTATCGATATTTTTCTTTAACTTTTCCATAAAAGGGTTAAACAGTAATGTAGCCTCCGGATTCTCTCCATGCAGCCATCCTCTAAGAGCCTTCCTCATTAGTTTCAGAGCGTAAGGCGCCCCTCCGCCTCTTATTTCCCGATTATTAAACTCCACAGTATGAAGCGCCGCCTTTATAAGTCTGCTGTCTACTCCATTCTCAGAAAGATGACTTAAAACTCCGAATACCAGCGCCTCTATATCATCCGCATTCTCCGGGTTTGTGCCCCTGATGCCGACAGAAAAAACGAGTTCTTTCAGCTCGCTTTCCAATCCTGACACAGGAGATATATCCTCCCCGAAAGGCGATTCGGTTAGAGCCTTCCTTAAAGGTGACCCTGCATTACCTATGAGAATTTCGGCAAGTACCTCCATAATAAGCACCCTGTAAGGGTCGGTAACAGGTACTGTAAGCCAGTTTATAAGTACGGTTGATTTATCCTTTAAACTGTCCTTACTTTTTACAGGAAAAGTTTTCCCGACCCTTATCGGCTTACTCCATTTAGGCTGATTATTTATAACAATGGAACCTGACCTTTCGGAAAACCCGGATAAAAAATTATGTTCCAGAAAATCCAGATGTTTTTCAGTCGGGATATTCCCGTATAGAAATATTCTGCAGTTAGACGGATGATAGTATTTTTTATGGAATTCAAGAAATCCCCCGTAACTGAGATCCGGTATTGCGGAAGGCTCTCCTCCCGAATCGTGTCTGTAAGCTGTATCCGGAAACAGAGATCTGTATGCCCATTCGCCTGCAACCGAATCAGGATCGGAATAGGCGCCCTTCATTTCATTAAAAACAACACCGGCCAGAGTGATATCTCTATTATATTCAAGGTGACAAGCCTCCTGCATAAACGTTTCTTCCCTTAAAAGAGGTGAAAAGACAGCATCCCCGTAAACAAGCATAAGATTGTAAAAATCCTGTTCGTTTATACTGCCCGCAGGATACACAGTCTTATCGGGAAACGTCATTGCATTTAAAAATGTATACATACTGCTGTTCAAAAGAGCAGCAAAGGGTTCCTTTAACGGAAAGCGGCTCGAACCCGATAAAACGGAATGCTCGACTATATGTGCAACGCCCGTATTATCTTTAGGAGGAGTCTTAAAACAGAACGAGAACAGATTTTCATTATCGTCATTATAGAGATGGAAAACATCGGCTCCTGTTGCCATATGCCTGAGCCTTACTGCAACCGACCTGTATTCATCGATTTTTTTTATGTACAGTACTTTAAAACCCGCATATGTACTGCCGTTATTCAGATTGATTTTTTCCATTTACTGCCGCCTTAGAATTATTCCGTATATAACCACTTTACAATAGAAAACTGATATTTTATACTGGCAGAGTCCCTGGAAATAGTCAATTAATGGAATACGAATCCTTCAGAAAACGCTCATACTATATCCAACTCATAAGGAATTTTTTTATTAAAAAAGGTTACGTCGAGGTGGATACACCTGTTCTTACCCCCTTTGTTATTCCTGAATCCGGCATCGAAATATTTAAAACAAGTTATATTAGCCCTGTTAATTTCGAACAGAAAGAACTTTACCTTTTACCATCCCCTGAAATAATGATGAAAAAATTACTTGCATCCGAACCCGGAAATATTTTTCAGATAGCTAAAAGTTTCAGAAACGGAGAACAAATCAGCAGCCTGCATAACCCCGAGTTTACAATGCTCGAGTGGTATACCATGGATTTCGACTATATCGATTCCGTCTCCGTAATACAGGAATTTCTCCGTTATCTGCTTAAAGAAAGCGGACGCAGCCTGGATGTAAAATACGGAAATACTTTGATTGATTTTAAAGCTCCGTTTACTAAAATATCCATGCATGATGCCTTTAAAGATTTTGCAGGAATCGATTTAAACGCTCTATTAGACCCTGACTCCGGCGAAAAAGCTATAGCCGGAATACTCACCGAAAGAAACCTTAATCTTGCCTGGAATTCCGAAAATTCTACATGGGAGGTTAAATTTAACACAATATTTCTATCCCTTGTCGAACCTAAACTACCGAAAAACAAACCTGTTATACTCATGGATTATCCTTCCGGAATTCCCACCCTTGCAAAAACAGCAGAGAATCCCCTCTATTCGGAAAGATGGGAACTCTATATATCAGGCATAGAAATAGCCAATTGTTATACGGAGGAAACGGATTACTCAGCTGTGGAAAAATTTTTTCTCCGTGAAACGGATCAAAAGAAGCATTCAGCCGTACCTGTACAGTCCGATTATCCTTTTCCTGAAATATTTAAAAAAAATTTTCCGAAATGTTCGGGCGTTGCTCTTGGAATAGAAAGGTTATTAATGATATTATTAAATAAGAAAAGTATAAGAGGGGTTATTCCCTTCCTATTCTTCTGAATCCGGTAACGGAATTTCACCGGTTAACCCGGTGAATACCTGCGATACCAAAATAAATCTCTACAAGAGGATACAGATGATTAAGGCAGGATCTATATCTAAGGGGATGTTTTTACTGTTTAAGAACGAACCGTATATCGTATCAGAAAGAGAATTTGTAAATCCGGGCAAAGGGTCCGCTTTCGTCAGAGTTAAACTTAAAAATTTAAGAACAGGTCTCATTAACAGGCAGGTAATAAAATCCCAGGAAAGCGTGGAAGATATCGATGTGGAAACAAAAGAAGCTCAGTACCTCTACAGTGACGGAACCGATCTGATTTTCATGGAAACGGAAAATTATGAACAGATACACTTCCCGATAAAGGGAAACGAAGACAAACAGGCATTCTTAAGGGAAGGTGATACGTTTCAGATTGTGATCTGGGAGAAATCACCTATCGATATAAAACTTCCGTATAAAATGGCTTTTACCGTCACGGAAGCGGAAAATGCAGCCAGGGGTGATACGGTCACAGGCGCAACAAAAATAGTAACCATAGAAACCGGCTATAAAGTAAAAGTTCCGCTTTTTATAAAAGCCGGAGATAAAATACTTATAAATACAGAAACAGGAGATTACGTAGAACGGGTAAACTGATTTCGCCATCTGTCCGGAGTAATAAAAAGGTCCTCTATAGAGTTCTCAATAAAACTATAAATATAAATTTGTCGCAGTTTCTCTTCAGCAGTTTTTCCATAGACTCCGGTTCCAACCTTTTAATAAAAGCGATAGCCGATAACATTAATATACAAGGGCTATCCGGAGTATTGGATATCGGCTGCGGTGCAGGTGTTTTAGGTATCGCCCTTAAAAAGATTAATGAGAATATGTCACTTTATGCATTGGACAGGGATTCGATTGCTGTCGATTTTACGGAATACAATCTGAAGGTTAATGAACTTAATAACAATCATGTGGAAGGCGGACTTGCTTTCCCGGAAACCGGTCCCGTTCTGTTCGATCTTATTGTCTCCAATCTACCGGCAAAAGCGGGATTACCCGTACTTAAATATATCATTACAAATGCTCCTAAATATTTAAAACACAGGGGGAACTGTGCCTTTGTGATAGTAAAACCGCTTAAAGATTTCTTTTACGAAGTCTTAAACGGTATAAATGCCGATATCACATTTACAAAGCATGGAAAGGAACATTCGGTTTTCATCTATACAGCAGTAAAAACAGAGAAGGAAAAACCGGCGGGTATAACTCCCTATATTCGTAAAAACAGAAAAGTAAAAAGAGGTACTGCCGTATTTAACCTGAAAACGGTTTACGGTCTTTCCGGCTTTGATACGATAGATTACACTACTTCACTCACCATGACTGTTCTTGATTCCCTTAACAGGGGAAATATTTCCGGTAATATTCTTATCAATAATCCGGGACAGGGTTATCTACCGGTCTATATGCAGAAAACAGGTCATCCTGCTGTATTTGTACTTGCCGGCAGAGATCTTTTAAGTCTTAAAATCAGCAGGCTGAACCTGATTAATAATGGGTTCGAAAAAGATAATATAATTATTTCACATACGCACAAACTTTATACTTTAAAAAAAATGTGTAATCTTATCGTTATTCAGCCCTATGAATCGTCACCGGTTATATGTGAAGATTTTTTTATTGACAATTTAATAAAAATAACAGATTCTAAAACTCTGATAATAGTTTCCGCCAGAAGCTATCTCGTATCACGATTCTTAAAAAAAATAAAGAAGTTAAGTATT
>QILZ01000337.1 GCA_003233545.1 Spirochaetales bacterium | reverse complement strand
AAACTTGCCGCTTTTGCACAGATATTTATCAATATCCGGCTTCTTTGATATTAGAAGATATAAAATTTGCAGAATTAAAAAGCAGTTCTTTCTCCTCTACAGTCAGGTTAATATTCAGGACCCTCTCCGCACCCCCGCTTCCTATGATAACCGGCAGACTGAAAGCGGTTTTTTCAATGCCCATAAAATTTTCCTGCACGGTAGAAACGGGAAGAATTCTCTTTTCATCTTTAATGACAGCATTGATAATCACCGAAACGGATTGGGCGATCGCATAGTATGTGGAACCTTTTGCCTTTATAATTTGATATGCAGCCCTGTGGACATAATCGGAAGCGCTATCCACTATACCTTTAATATTACAGCCTTTTCCGCATAATGGGCAGTAATCCGCAAGCCGGATTCCCCCTATTGTTATTAACGACCATGCCGGAAATGACGTATCTCCGTGTTCACCTAAAACATACCCGTGAATACTTATGGGGCTTATTCCGCATGTTCCGGACAGGTAATTCTTTAAACGCGAAGAATCGAGAACCGTTCCCGATCCTATAACTTTCGCCTTATCATAACCGCTCTGCTTCCACGCGGCAAAGGTTAAAACGTCCACAGGATTGGTAATAATCAGCAGGACTCCCGTAAAATCCGTGCTGCGTATGGATCCGACTATTTCGGATACAATTCCCGTGTTTCGTGAAAGGAGTTCTACACGTGTCTCTCCGGGCATCTGTTTAGCCCCTGCGGTTATTACAACAACCTCCGAATCGGAACATGCTTCGTAACCGGCGCTGTAGATTTTTCTGCTTCCTCCAAGGGACGTACCATGCAGAATATCCGTTATTTCGGCTTCCGCCTTTTCCTTATTATGATCTATTAAAACAATTTCTCCGGCATTTCCCATAATAGACAGGTTATATGCAAGGGTTGCTCCCACGGAGCCCGCTCCGATTATGGTAACCTTTCCTTTTTTCACAGGTGTTTCGGTCATTTATCAGCCTCCTTCCTTTACCAATATAGATACCTGAATTCTCACTGTCAAGAAAACCGTACAAGCTGCAGTGAGAAATGTATAAAGACCTCCGGCAAAGCCCGCCTCCGATAAAGTCCACCTCCGGCTTCGCGGAATTCATCTTAATCGAATTCGGACCCCGGATCATCGACGGTTTGTGATAAAAGGGCTTTAAAGAATATTTGTTCCCATATATAATAAAAGACAAAAGAACAACTGCAAAAGAGTTAATATGAATGGCAGGGAGCGAATAAAATTAGCTATGTCGCATAAGGAAGCGGACAGGGTTCCTCTTTTCTGCCAGCTCTCCTTGGGACATTACATGGTAAACACTCCATTCGAACCCTACAGGGTATGGTTCTCGCCGCAAATCTTCGGGGATTCCCTGTTGATGCTTGCAGAACGGTATAATTTCGACGGTATACTGGTAAACCTTCCGGGAAGGCAGAGAGACTGGGAGAGCCATATTGTAAAAAAAGAGCGCAAAAGTATGGAGACAATATTATACTGGGATGACGGCTCTTTCAGTGTCTGTCCGGATAATGATAATGTCCATACCTTTTCCGGCGAAGAACTGCCGCAAATAGAGGAAGTGGATCCCGGTCGACTATTCTATATCGAACCTCATGATATAACAGGCATAAATTACCCGTACTGCTACGGTTTCAGCGGACTACACGGTCCTCATAACAAAGATTTCTTTCCGGATTATATCCTCGATACACTTAAATATGTGGTAAAGAAAGCCGGAGACAAATATCATATATCATCCGAGGTGTTTTCGCCATTTACACAGCTTATGGAGCTTTTTAACTACTCGAATGCTCTAATCGCTATGCTGGACTATCCGGAAAAATGTGAGAAGATACTGGAGAATCTTTCCGAAGGGACATCGCAGCTTGCACTTCTGCAGGCTTCGACCGGTGTGGATGCCATTCTTGTTTCCTCTGCTTTTGCAGGAGGCGGATTTATATCGGGAGACTTTTACAAACGTTTTGTTCTTTCCTGCGAAAAGAATATTGTAAACCACATCCATAAGGAAACGGATCTTCCGGTCTATGTACACACATGCGGTGCTATCGGAGACAGGATAGAACTTATGGCAGAAGCAGGATACGACGGGATCGATACGATGGATCCACCTCCTCTCGGAAACACCCAAATTGAAGATGTAAAGCGCAGGTTCGGCAATAAGCTATTCTTAAAAGGTAATCTTGATCCGGTGAATGTTCTTCTTAAGGGAACAAAAGAGCAGGTATACAATAAAGCCGTACAGCTTATAAAAGAAGCCGGTAAGGGAGGCGGGTACATTCTCTCTACCGCATGTTCCGTGGCACCGGAAGCCCCGCCGGAAAATATTAAACAGCTCTACAGAGCTGCTGTTGACAACCCGTATTGATTAATAGGTATTAGATTAAAAAACCGGCAGCAGATATTGCAGCCGCATAAGGAGCTATTAATGGAGACAGATAAAATGGTCAGAAAAATTAAGAACATATGCATCGCAGGTGCAGGAGGAATCGGCGGATTCTTTGCAGTAAAACTTTTAAAAACAGAAAAGTACAATGTATCGATAATAGCCCGCGGCAGGCATCTCGATGCGATAAGAAAACACGGATTAACATTAAAAACAGCGGACGGACATACGATTACCGTAAAGCCGCATCTTGCAACGAATTCTTTCGATGATATTCCGATGCCCGATTTAACCCTTATTACCGTAAAGGGTTACGATCTCGATGAAGTCTCACAAAAACTCGTACGAAGAATCGATGTCTTCGAAAAAGGCGGGCAGACGAATTTACCGAAAAGTCAGTCAACTGCTGAAAATATCATTCTGCCGCTTCTTAACGGCGTCGATATCTATGAACGTGTAAAAAAATATGCAGCTAACCGGATAGTGCTTCCGGGATGCGTCTATATAGGCTCTCATATAGAAAAGCCGGGGGTTGTAGCCCATACAGGAGGAACAGGACTTATTATTTTCGGAAATGATCCTGAATATCCGGATTTTAACCCTGAGAATATATTCGGGATTTTCGATGATGCCGGTATAAAGTACAAATGGGAGAAAAACCCATTCCCCGCTATATGGGAGAAATACATGTTTATTGCATCTTTTGCCCTTGTTTCCGCATATTCCGGCAAGACATTCGGAGAAATACGCAAAGACAGTACTCTGAACAGTCTCACAAAACGAATAGCGGAAGAAATTGCCGAAATAGCGGAAGCACGGAATATTTCTCTTCCGCAGAATATCGTAAACCAAACATTAAAAAAAGCAGACATGTTCCCTCCTGATACAAAAACATCATACCAGAGAGATGTGGAAATAGCCGGTAAACCGAACGAAGGTGAGCTGTTCGGGGGAACAATAGTAAGGCTTGGCAAAAAACACGGCATAAAAACATCTGCTGCGGAATCCGTCTATAACGAAATACAAAAAAAGGTGTAAAAGCAACAGCAGGTACTTTACAAGAATTTTTTTCTCTGCTATTGTCTATAAACCAATTTTTTTGTACATTAAGCAGAAATCATAATAGAGGTGAAAAACGATGTCCCGTAAATGCGAGATTTGTGGAAAGTCGACTGTCACAGGAAATAATGTTAGTCATGCACATAATAAAACGAGAAGAGTCTGGAAACCCAATCTTGTAAAGGTGCGGACAATAATAAACGGCTCGAAAAAGACGATTAAAATATGTACCAGATGTTTAAAAAGCGCTAAAGTCGTAAAGCTGTAAATTATAAATGACCGGTTAAAGTCTTAATGTTCTCTAAAGAATACTTATCCTGCCGTAAAGATCATTAAAAATTGTTTTATACTTTTCACGGTACCATTTCAGTGTCCCGGGAAGTCTGTTCATTATATCACCTGCAGTCATTCCGTCTTCGCCGGTCTCTGAAGCTTGCGTATCTCCCGCGGCACCATGCAGAAAAACGCCTGCCTTTACAGCCTCGCCTGCAGACAGTCCCAGCCCATAAGCAGCAGCGATCGTCCCTGTAAGAACATCACCCGAACCTGCAGATGCCATCCCGGAATTCCCGCTTAAGTTAATGTAAATTCTGCCGTCCGGATATCCGATTAAAGAATGCGCTCCTTTTAAAACGGTGTATACTCCGTATTTTATACAAAACTCACGCAGTATCTCTACACGGTTTTCAGTAATTCCGGAAACAGGAATCCCTGTCAACCGCGCCATTTCCCCGGTATGAGGCGTAAGAATAGTATCCGCTTTTCTCTTTGTAAGAATATCCGTATCTCCGGCAATAGATGTTAAGCCGTCCCCGTCGATAATAACCGGTTTGTTTATTTCCTCCGTAAGACTCCGCACAAGCTTTACCGTTTCGCTGTGTAATGATAATCCCGGTCCGATAATAACGATATCCGCCTTTTCCGACAATTCCATAAGTATATCATGATTATTCCGGGCAATACTTCCTTTTTCCGTTTCTTCCATGGAAGAGAAAACAATTTCCGGCCCCTTCTCCGCAATAAACGGAGTAACGGAAACAGGTGCAGCGAGCCGTGCATAACCGCCGCCGGCTTTCAGAAATGAATATGCACTGAAAAACGGAGCACCATAGTAATTTTTCGCTCCGGCAATAATTAACGCATTCCCAAAATCACCCTTGTGCCCGTCCTTTCTTCTCGGAGGAATTTCCGACGGTATATTAACTTCCGTTTTGAGTGATTCATCCATGTAAATTGCCGGCGGAAACGAAATATGGCTTACATAAAGTCTGCCCCCGTAACCGAATCCGGGATATAGCAAATTTCCTGTTTTCGGAAGTCCGAATGTAACCGTACAATCTGCATTTACAGCCTTTCCCATGACCATACCCGTATTTCCGTTAATTCCTGAGGGTATGTCTATGCTCACAATATACTTTTTACTGTTATTTATAAGATCCATAATGGTTTTATATATACCGTCTGTCCTTCTCGAAAGCCCCGTTCCGAATATACCGTCTATGATAACATCAGCATGTACTATAAAATCCTTAATCCTTTCCATGGAAACCACACTGACAGGGTTATCAACCTTACCTTTATCTGCATGAGTTATAAGTGACGTTATTTCCATATCATAACGGATGAGAATATTCAAATTTTTCCGGGCAGCTCCCCTGATTTTATCCGCATCGCCTACTATACATACTTTTACTTTTCCGCCCATAGAACATAATTTTCGTGCAGCTACAAAACCATCACCGCCATTATTGCCGGTTCCGGAAAAAACCAGAAAACCCATGCCCCTTATCCCGGATTCCTGCAGTTCCTTAAGAATTGCATAATAAACTGCATTACCCGCATTTTCCATAAGAATCGTTTCGGGTACATCATACTTCTCCATTGCACGCCTGTCGCAGTCCCGCATCTGTTCCACCGTTGCTGCCTTAAGAATGTTCATAATGCAAACTCCGTAAGATAATTGTATTTACAACTGCATCGATCTCATCCTTATCGAGCGCACCGGCGGAAATATGTTTCACGCCTGCTCCTTTGCCGGTGTTTCTGCCGGAAGGTTCAAAGGTGCCGTTAATCCAGAAAGCATCTTTAAGAGGTATTAAAAGATGCTTCTCATCCCATTTTCGCCCCCATACAACTTTGTCTGCACTGCTGCCTGCGGCAACCGCACCGTCAGAGGTTTTACCGTCAGCCCCGACAATCAGCTCAAGATCGGGCGGCACGCCGGGTCCGGCTTCTTTCCCCGGCTCCCTTGCCGGTTCCACAGCAGGAGCCT
>QILZ01000042.1 GCA_003233545.1 Spirochaetales bacterium | reverse complement strand
AGGAAATAAGAATATCATACGAGAAATTCCTTGAACTTGCAGACAGGAAAAAAGAGGTATTCGATGACGACCTCTACGTGCTTGTCAATGATCAGATACGCAGACAGACCGCTACCTATATGCTTGAATATTTTAACATTCAGTCGGGTAATCTTTCCGTACCCACTGCAACCATAAAACTACGGTCTGCCGATACGGTTTATGAAGAAGCAGCGGTAGGCGATGGTCCTGTAGATGCCATATTCAACGCCGTGGACCGTGTAACCGGAACAAAAACAAAACTCATCGAGTACAATGTTCAGGCAGTTACTCCGGGACGTAAAGCCCTCGGTGAAGTTTCCGTTATTATACAGGTAAACAACAGACGTTTCGTGGGAAGAGGCGCATCTACTGATATACTCGAGGCCAGTGCAAAGGCTTATATTAATGCCATTAACCGTTACAAAGCCATGACCTTAAAAAACGGGAAAGAATAGGGAGCATATAATGAAGCGTATAACCATATATGATACAACGTTACGGGACGGAATGCAGGGAAGCAACATTACATATACTCTGAAAGAAAAGATACTTATTGCAAAAAAGCTCGACGAACTCGAAATCGACTATATAGAGGGCGGCTTCCCCCTCGCAAATGAAAAAGAAACAGAATTTTTTAAACAAATTAAAAAAGCCGGACTTCATCATGCACGTATTGTTGCCTTCGGTTCGACGCGTAAACCTAAAGCAAAAGCTAAGTCCGACCCGCAGGTACAGGCCCTGCTGCAGGCGGAAACTCCGGCTGTTATGGTCGTAGGCAAAACCTGGAAAGAACATGTAAAATATGTTCTTCGGACATCCTATGCGGAAAACCTCGAAATGATTTACGATTCCATTACCACACTCAAGGCCGAAGGAAGAGAAGTGTTTTTCGACCCGGAACATTTTTTTGACGGATACAAAGACGATCCCGAATATGCCGTACAGGTATTGCGGACGGCGTCCGAAGCAGGTGCCGATGTTATAGCACTCTGCGATACAAACGGCGGCACACTGCCTTCGGAGGTTACAAGAATAATGACCGGGCTTCCGCAGAAAGAACTTAAACCGCTCGGTGCACATTTCCATAACGACTCGGGCACTGCCATAGCGAACTCATTAGCAGCCATCGAGGCAGGTGCGGTACAAATTCAGGGAACCGTCAACGGCTGGGGAGAGAGAACGGGAAATGCCAATCTCTGCGTTTTAATACCAAATATCTGCCTGAAAATGAATTATGAGGCTAATGCATGTAAAAACCTGAAGCATCTTACAAACCTATCCAGATTTGTTGCGGAAACCGCCAATATCATACCGGACAGAAGAATGCCTTATGTGGGAGAAACTGCTTTCAGCCATAAGGCAGGCCAGCATGTAGATGTGCTTAATAAAGCGGCACATTTAATGGAGCACATAGACGGAAGTCTTGTGGGAAATGAGAGAAGAATCCTCCTTTCGGAGCTTGCCGGTAAATCCACCATTGTAAGAAAACTTGAAAAATACGGAGAATTCGATAAAGGATCTCCGATTGTTAAAGAACTTATTACACAGTTAAAAAATGCGGAGAACGAAGGTTACGAATACGAAGCTGCAGAAGCCTCTTTCGATCTCATCATACGAAAAACCCTGCATAAGTACACGCCTCTCTTAGAACTCAACAACTATCATCTCGAATCGTACAAAACAGGCGATACCCCGGCAAAGACCGTCGGGAGATTGTTCCTTAAAGTGAACGGTAAAGAAGTAATGGGGGCTGCCGTTTGTGTCGGTCCTGTTGAAACACTGGACAAAGCTATCAGGGATGCATTAATGCCTTTTCATCCCTCCCTTGAAAACATTAAACTTACAGACTACAGAGTACGTGTCTTAAATCCGGAAAGCGCAACAGAGGCAAAGGTAAGAGTTTTTATAACTTCGAGTGACGGAAAACATTCATGGAATACGGTAGGAGTTTCGCGTAATATTGTGGAAGCATCATGGCAGGCACTTGTTGACAGCATGGAATATTACTACAATAATTATATCGTTAAATAGAACAGGATAATCGTCGGATTGGAGGTCTTTTATGGCTCCGGTAATTGTATATATTACAGGATTCAGGCAGCATGCGGGTAAGACTGTCATAAGCCTGGGCATACTTTCGCTTTTAAGAAAAGTCATGGATCCTTCTCTGATCGGGTATCTTAAACCGGTAGGCCAGGAGCTTGTTTCGCTTTCGGACGGAGCCAGGGTAGATAAAGATGCATATCTGATAGATGCTTTTTCGGATATTCCTGATATTAAACTCGAGGAGATTTCGCCTGTAAGGATCGGTTCCGGTTTTACTCAAAATTATCTTTCTCATAATAACCAATTGGAAGAGACACGAAAACTGGAAGATAATATTTTAGACTCAATAAAAAAACTTGAAAACAAAAAAGTTATTATTGCAGAAGGTTCCGGACATCCGGGAGTCGGAGGAATTCTGGGGCTTTCCAATGCCGATGTAGGCAATCTAATGGATGCCGATATTATTTTTCTTTCCGGAGGGGGCATTGGCAAGGCTCTTGATATGTTAGAAGTTGATCTCTCCTACTTTCTGTATAAAAAAAGCAAGGTCCGAGGTATTATTTTTAACAAACTTTTTCCTCATAAAATCGATACAGTGTCTAAATTCATTACCGAGGATCTGATCAATAAGAAATACGGAGCTTTCGGGGGTCCTTTACGTATTCTCGGATTTATTCCCGAGGTTGACTTTTTGGCTAAACCTTCCATGCTTATGCTCCGGAGTAAGTTAAAAGATTCGGAAGCACTCGGTAATGTGAACAACAAGAGGTGGAAAATCCCATGCGGTTCCATAAGGGTAATTTTTACATCCTTTGAAAATCTTAAACCGGATTCCTTCCTTGAACCAAGAGATCTTGTAATCTTAAGCGCAGGTTCGGGAAAAAAGATTCGGAAAATAGTGGACTACTCAGGACAGAAACCTTCAGGGACAGGAATCGGAGGCATTATTTTAACATGCGGACGAACAGATCCTCTCGACCGGAACTTGAGAGAACTTATTATTAATTCCGGAATTCCCGCTCTGTTTCTGAGACAGGATACTGCCGAAGCAGAAGATGCAATCCTTAAAATATCTGAAAATACGAAAATTCAGGTTTTTGATACGGTTAAGATCAGGGAAATAGAAAAATTATTCGAGGAATACTTTGATTTCGATAAGTTTCTCGATACCTTTAATTTAAGGAAATAACGGCAGTACAGCTTTATTCAGGAGCGGCTGCCGTTTAAATGACAGCCGTTTTAATAGCCCCTAGGGGAGTTGAACCCCTCTTTGAAGAATGAGAGTCTCCTGTCCTGCCGATAGACGAAGGGGCCTTAATGTTTATTTATCCGTTAACTGCGGATAGAAACCATAATAGCTTCCCGGGGAGGACTCGAACCCCCACGACAAGATCCAGAGTCTTGGGTGCTACCAATTACACAACCGGGAAGTAATTCGAATAAGGAATTTACCAGAACAATAGTCGAATGTCAAGATAAATTGCCGTTATCTTCATCATCGGAAAGTAAAAATCTAAACTCTTCTTCGGAAACTATCTGCCGCCCTTCCTGTAATTTTCCGGCAATTCTTAAAAGCTGCCCGTCTATATCCGCATCTGTTTCCGAATGCTTTTTCTGAATTCCTATAAGATTATCGAGAATATCGGTGAAATAATATGCCATCGATACCCTTTTCTGAATAATATCGTCCAGTAATTCAATAAATAACTTTTTTACTTTCCGTATATTTCTTAAATTTTCCTCTTTTTTAATCGGCGAAGGACTATTCTTAAGCAGATCATAAACCTTATCGACCGCCTCATCGATGAACAGGATATCATCGACTATTTTAGCTGAAAATATTTCAGAATCTACGGTAAGCTTTAATCCGTCGGAAAGCCGCCTTAAAATGAGAAGTAGAAAAAAAATATCATCTTCATAGTTTATCTGTTTTGTCATTACTTAAATTTAATTTTCGGCTAACTCATACACCTTCTTTATATATCATATGAATTAATAAACCTGAATTCAACAAAAACATTTTAAAACAATAACTGAATGAAACTTGACATTGCAGAACCTTTATGTTATTTTCCTCATACCCTCTTTATCCGTATATACAGTGCGGATCAAATTGACCGTAAGGAGGAAAATATGAGGAAATATGAATCGGTGATTATATTTAACACCGAAGAGGGGCAGTTCGAACAGGGGAGAGAGTTTTTTAAACAGCAGCTAGTCGGTGCCGGAGCACAAGCTACCAAAGAAGAAGACATGGGAGAAAGAAGTCTGGCATATGAAATTAAAAAGCATGACAGGGGCCATTATTACTTCTTTGCATTCGAAGCTATGCCGGAAAAGATCAAAACAATAGAAAAATCCATTAAATTAAAAACAGAGATACTAAAAGTTCTTTTCGTCCGAAAAGACAATTAACCTCATTCCGTTGTGATGGAGGAAGCAGATTATGGCTGATATAAATCATGTGGTGCTTGTTGGCAGGTTAACCCGTGATGCGGAATTAAAATATACGAACAGCGGATATGCAGTAAGTAAGGTATCGATCGCTGTTAATCAGCGAAGGAAAGTAAACGATCAATGGACAGATGAGGTGAATTTCTTCGATATCGTTATCTGGGGCAAGACCGCCGAATCTTTAAAGCCCTACCTCTTAAAGGGCAAACAAATAGGAGTGGAGGGACAACTTAAGCAGAACAGGTGGGAACAGGACGGCAAACAGAGGAGCAGAGTGGAAGTCGTATCATCCAACATTCAACTATTGGGAGGTTCAAAGGGGAATGCTCCGGCTCCTGCCGATGCTTCCGGAAACAGCGAATTACCGGCTGACCCCGGTAATCCCGGTACTGCCAATAAGGAATTCCCGGATAATTTTGATGATGATATTCCGTTCTGAGTAAAATTATATTCGATAATAGAGGTTTTAACAGGAGTAAATTATGAGTGACAGACCAAATAGATATGAAAATGATTCCAGGGATACGCGGACACGTGAAGGCGGCAATTCGCAGTCTTCCAGACCGCGGCAGAGAATGTATATGCGGAAAAAAATCTGTAGATTTTGTGCAAAAAAAGCGACTATAGATTATAAGGATCCCGCTACACTGCGAAGATTTACTACGGAAATGGGCAAGATATTACCCAGGCGAATAACAGGAACATGTGCGAAACATCAGAGGCAGCTTGCAAAAGCAATAAAACGAGCCAGAGCACTGGCCTTCCTGCCTTATACATCAAAATGAAATAAAAAATGCTGCAAAGAAAATATAACAGTATCTGGATAGAAACAGCACTCTTCTCGATTTCATCGATATTTTTATATCAACTTTCACTCGGAATATTTCTGTTTCTTATACCGCTTCAGATACTCTATATACGGCATGGTGAAAAATATTTTATAGCTTCACTTCTGACCACGTTCTCTGTAATTGCAATGGTTAAATATATAAGAATAAAAACATCCGGTTCAGGAGAGGGATTCGGTGTTTTCTTCCCCCTCGAGCTTGCTATTCTGATATCTTTTCTAGGCGGCATATTTCTTATAAACTATATTAAACTGCAAAAATTAAGCACCCTTTACAGGTTATTCGTAATAACTGCAGGATTCGGTATTGCATCCGTACCTGTAATTCTATCATTACAGGGAAACGAAAGCTTCCATACGGAAATGAATAAACTATTCACAATGCTTTCTGTGTATATGCAGAATATATTCTTATCTAAATCGAATACGGAA
>QILZ01000102.1 GCA_003233545.1 Spirochaetales bacterium | reverse complement strand
CCTGCTGTTCCCCCCTGCCTCCGAATCCCGAGAGAGAAACAACCAGGATTACGGCAACGGCGGTAATTAACAGGATGTTTACCGCCAGGAACCCTTTGGAACCTAAAAATTTTTTGATCTTCATAGTATCCTCCTTGGATCTATTGTTTACTTAAAACTTAAAGATAGTATAATGATGAATTATTACAGAAGGATTGCAAAAACATTACAGTTTTGTAATGTTGGTAAATTGACCCGTATACAGATTACTAACGGACGGGTAATGATATGGTAAATACGGTTCCGTGATTTTTTCTGTTTTCTGCCTTTATGCTGCCGTTATGAGCTTCTACAATTGCTTTTGCAAGGCTTAAGCCCAATCCCAGGCCTTTTATGTTCCTGGTATTATCCGCCCTGTAAAGCCTGTTCCATATGTGTTCTATATCCTGTTCGGGAATACCCGGTCCGTTATCGGAGATTCTTATACAAATATGAGGTGTTCCGTTAATTGTTTTTCTGTAAAGGGAAACGTTTATTTCACCGTTTTCGGGGGTATATTTAACGGCGTTATCGAGAATATTGGCCAGGACCTGTCTTATCCTGTTTATGTCGATTTCCGCGGAAATATTTCTAAGTATATCTGTTGTAATGATTATTCCCTTTTCATCCGCAGGGTAGTAATAAAATTCCGCCACATCCCTGACTAACAGTGAAATATCTGCGGATGATTTTCTTAATTTCATTATACCTGTTTCCGCTTCGGAAATGTCCATAAGTGTATTTACCAGCGTCATAATGGTCCTGGTATCATCCACACATTCCTGCAGGGCTTCTCTGTACATTTCGCTGTTCCGTGCAGTTGCCATGGCTATTTCTGCTGTTCCCTGCAGACGGGTCATCGGAGTTCTAAGGTCATGGGCAACATTATCAAGGGTGTTCTTCATCCTTTCCATAGAAGAGTCTATACTGTTTAACATTGTGTTAAAGGTATTGATAAGTTTTGAAATCTCGTCTCCACTGTCTTTGTATGGAATTCTTGTCTTTATTTTTCCTGTTTTGATTATATTATCCGCAGTGTCTATTACTTTGTCGAGAGGTTTTAACGCCCCTGCCGCAAATAAGAAAAATCCTGCAAAGCTTATAAGGAGAACCGGGAGCAGAGCCAGCAGAAAGATACCCCGAAAATGTTTAAGTATTTTTATCGTGTCCTCATTACTGATCCCAACCTGAAGGATATTGCTGTCCGGCAGAAGTACCGTTTTTATCTCTATATTCCATGAATATTCCGGTGTTTTAAGGATAATACCGTTCCCGTTATTTGCCGGTTTTATTCTGTCGAGGGAGTTGAAATTAAAATTATCCCATAATTCCGGGTAGAGAAGGAAAAGTGTTATATTGGTCCTGTCTGCTATGCGGATAAGGAAGGCCTTTCCCTCATATTTGTTCCGGACAAGTTCCTGTGATAAAAATTCAAGACCGCCGGACTGGTACTGTGCCCAGAAATTTAAAAGTAGAAATCTCATTTCATTATTGAAGTCGTTTTTTAACGATCTTGCAAAAAAAAGGTAGGAAGTACTGTACAGTATTGCGGCACCTGAAATAAAAAGGATGAGGAAGAGCAGGGCAATACGGAATTTAAGTGACCTTAAGAACATAGCCCACACCACGGATGGTTTTTATCATTTTATTTTCATAATCCTTATCGATTTTATTTCTCAACCTCGATATAAGCACATCCACGATATTTGTCTGCGGATCGAAATCGTAATTCCAGACCTTTTCCATTATCATGGTTTTCGTCAGGACATTTCCGGCATTCCGCATAAGGTATTCCAGCAGGGCAAATTCTCTCGGCCTAAGATCGACTTTTTGCCCCGACCGCTTTACCTCATGACTGTACAGGTCGAGGGATAGATCGCCTGCGGTCAGTTTTGCGGAACTGCCTGATATACGGTTTGATCTTCTTATAAGAGCCTGTATCCTTGCAAGAAGTTCTGTAAATGAGAAAGGTTTGGTAAGATAATCATCACCGCCGTGTTTTAACCCTTCTACTTTGTCATCTACGGATTGTCTGGCACTTAAGATAAGTATCGGCATGATTAAACCTCTGCTCCTTAGAGTCTCTATCAATGTTATGCCATCCATCCCGGGAAGCATTATATCGATTATTATCAGATCGTACGGTATGTTTCTGGTAATCCGGAGGCACTCTTCCGCGCTTTCCAGGTGATCTATCGTATAACCGGCCTGTGTAAGCCCCCTGGAAATAAACGAGGCAATTCTGCTGTCATCCTCAACTATTAATATCTTCATTACGATATATGCCGGCGGTCGGAGTCGAACCGACACGGGCGCAAGGCCCACCAGATTTTGAGTCTGGCACGTCTACCAATTTCATCACGCCGGCATAATTTGCAGCACTTTCCGCATGTGCTTAAAAAGAAGTACCTTATGAGTACCTGTGACAGTGGTAAAGAATAGTTATCTTTCCGTATCTTGTCAAGAAATCAGTTCTGTTGTAAAGATATATCTTACAATGAATCATAAAGATTATGAACACTGCACCTTATGCCCGAGAAACTGCTCTGTTAACAGGTTAAAAGGCAGAACCGGTTTCTGCGGAGAATCGGCGGACTTAAGAATTGCATGGGCCGGTATTCATTACGGAGAAGAACCGGTTATCACGGGAAAAAACGGCTCGGGTACAATATTTTTTACCGGGTGTACTCTGCAATGTGTTTTCTGTCAGAATTATCAGCTTTCCGGCAGCCGGATAGGGTCTATAGTCACTGCCTGTGAACTTTCGGATATTATGCTCGGATTGGAAAAGATGAATGCCGAAAATATCAATCTTGTTACCGGAACACATTTTATTCCTCATATTGTGGACGCCGTGGGAATGGCGCGTAAGAACGGACTCGGAATACCCATCGTCTGGAACACATCGGGTTTTGAGAAAGAAGAATCACTGATACTGTTAAAAAATACCGTGGATATTTTTTTAACGGATCTAAAAAGCCTGTCCGTAAAAGCTTCACTGAAATTATTTAAGACGGCTTTGTATCCCGAAATTGCTGTGGAAGCAGTCGCCGGTATGATAGGTGCGAAGCCTCTTAAAATGCATGATAAAAGGCTGGCAGGCGGTGTAATAGTACGGCACCTCGTTATTCCGGGTGCCCTCGAATCAACGTATGAAATTTTAAAACTGTTTAAGAACAGGTGGTATAAAAGGGCTGTCCTTTCTTTGATGTTTCAGTTTATTCCTGTGGATGCGCATAGAGGAATAAAAGGAGCGGGAACCGGAATACCGGGAATGCTTTCCGCTGACGAATACAGTACCGTAACGGATTATCTTTTTAAACTAGAAATAGATGACGGGTTTATGCAGGAGTTTTCCGAAAGCGACGAATGGATGCCTGATTTTAAAAGGCACAACCCCTTCCCAGGTGATATGGCAAAACCGTTATGGCATTTCACCGGCGGATACAACGGGGGATGAATTGTAAACGAATATGTTCCGAATCCGTTAAACCTTAAGCCGGGACGATACTGGTGCCGGTAAACTTATCCCCCCTAAGTATGCTTAGAAGGTTGGCGATATTGCCGCCGGATGCAATCACAACACGAAGGCCGTTTTGTGCGGCTCTTTTCGAGGCAACGGGGTCGAAGGGTACATTGATGCCGGGCTTCCATACATCTCCCACAAGTTTCTGAAACTCCGGCCAGGTTATTTTATCCATCGGTACGGCATTCGGATTTTTCTTAGGATCTTCGGAATAGACCTTTTCTATATTTGACAGATTGATGATGGTATCCGCAAAGAACTTTTCCGCAAGTATAACAGAATCATAATCCGTGGAAAAACCTGGCTTCCAGCCTGATGCAACAAGAATACGGCCTGCAAAAACGGAAACTTCGGTAGGATTAGTAACAACCATATCAGCAGTGTATTCCCTGAAGATATTTTTAACGAGTTCGGCATTAAGCCTGGTTGCCCTTATTCCTATCCAGTCCAGTTCTTCCGGTGCTGCATCGGGGATTATGCTTGTGCATGACTGCTGGTATTTTCTTGCTGTTGCTCCGCCTCCACAAACAAGAATCAGTTTTCTCATTACGTCTTCGCTTAAGTATTCCGTAACTGCTCTTTTGAATTTCTTAAGAAAATCCGTGTCCACCTTATCCGGCACTATCAGTGATCCTCCGAGAGAGATTACATGCACGGGAGTATTGTGTCTTTTGAGGTTATCCATCTTAAGTTGAGATTAGTCATGTTTCTTAAAATATTCAAGCATTTTTTACCCTGAAGTTAATAGTTTTTCTGTTGATTTTTCCCGGGAAAAAGGGACTAATATGGATGTGGATACTGACAGGCGGGCAAAGTCTGTCCTGCCTGCCGGAATAGAACTGAAATTATAATCTGTTGTAAGAAAGGACGTTGTAAATGAAAATATTAATCTCCGACAAAATAGCAGCGGAAGGACTCGATGAGCTTAAAAATTATAGAGGAGTCGAAGCGGTTGTAAAGACCGGTATGACAGAGGACGAACTTGCCTCCGAGATACCGGAGTACGATGCACTGGTAGTGAGGTCGGCAACAAAGGTAACGAAAAGGATAATAAGGGCAGCGGGAAAATTAAAAGTGATAGGAAGAGCAGGTGCTGGTGTTGATAATATCGACATCGACGCAGCAGCGGAAAATAACATCATTGTTATGAATACGCCGGGCGGTAATGCGGAAGCGGCAGCGGAATTAGCTGTAGCCCTGATGTTCGCGGCAGCGCGTAAGGTAGCACAGGCGGATAGTTCCATGAAGGCCGGAAGGTGGGAAAAGAAACTATTTATGGGAGTAGAATTACTCGGTAAGACACTCGGTATAATCGGTACGGGTTTTGTGGGCGGTATTGTAGCAGAAAGGGCGGCAGCACTTGGAATGACTGTTATTGCGCATGATCCGTATCTTTCACAGGAAAGAGCGAAGGCAATAGGTGTGGAGCTTACTGATTTTGAAGATCTGCTGAACAAATCGGATTTTATTTCCATACATGTTCCGAATAACAGTGAGACAGCAGGCCTTATAAACAGGGAAGCTTTTGCAAAGATGAGGGATGGTGTTATCTTTATAAACTGTTCGCGGGGCGGAATAGTTGTGGAAAAGGATCTGCTCAATGCGCTTGAGAGCGGCAAGGTTGCAGCAGCCGGAATAGATGTTTACGAATCAGAGCCTCCTTCGAACTTAAGTCTTGTGAACCATCCGAGGGTAACGGCAACACCTCACATAGGAGCTTCTACGCGTGAGGCCCAGATTAATGTAGCCGTTATGGTTATTAACCAGATTGCAGAATATCTTACCACAGGGAAAGCCGTCCATGCGGTTAGGCGCCCCGGAAAATGATGAGTTAAAAAAAATAACTTTTAAAGAAGGTAGCGCAGGGGACCGGTTTGCTGTATAATTAAAATTAACAAAGGGAAAACGGGTAGGGTGATGAGTCAGGATATTACCGGTTTATTAAAACAATGGGAATATGAGCCGGGAGATCAAATTCGAATTATACAGGCGGATGACGGAAGGGACGTGCTCCAGGTCAGGCAGCCGCTTGGGATTGAACAGTATGAACTGGAGGGCAGACCGGACGGAAAGAGACCTTTTAACAGGGAATCGGTACTGGATGAATTTTTCTCCCGGGCAGACAGTAGTCCCGGTTATAGAATCGACCATGAAGATTTTCTGCATATCCAGAATGAAGGTATACTTTCGTTATCTCGTTCTGTTTCAGATCGGTGATTTTAAAAGAACCGTAAGAGATACCGAACATAATCTGAAGATATGCGATATTGTCGGGAATTACGCGGAAAACGAAGAGGATAAAAAAGAGATACTCCAGTACAGGCCTTATATTCTGCGGATGAATGCTGTTTCACGGGCCTGCATCATGAGATGAAAACTACAGCGAGAGAGATTCTTAAGTCGGCTATAAATGATATAGAAGCGATGCCGGAAATTGATACCCCTGCTTTTCAGTTTGAACGTATCAGATCGATTAACTATCTTAAATCGACACTTAAACAGGTGGTGGAGAGCAGGGAAACACCTCTGGCAAAACTTAGAACGGATATGGAAAGAGCTGTTAAGAATGAGAATTATGAACGTGCAGCGGAACTGCGTGACCGGATAAAGGAAATCGAGAATCCCGGAAACAACCTTAACCCCGGCATACTGTAGCAGCCGGAAATTAACCGGTGTCAGGTGTTATGAGTATGGTACTATAAACTGTAAGTTAAAAAGAGGAAATCTATGCGGTTTAAATTTAAAAACGGTAAGATGAAAATAAAAAAAG
>QILZ01000163.1 GCA_003233545.1 Spirochaetales bacterium | reverse complement strand
GTCCTCATATGTTTTAACCTCATCAATATGTAATTACGTATGTAGTAGTATGTATCTTTTATGCATATTTGTCAAACAGGTGTTCAAAAGAGCAGCAATTCTCATTTTGGGTGCAACTCGATTCCGTTGACCCCTATGCAGCCCTTTCCTCATCATAAATTACATTCTTTTGCATGGAAATGTGATAATCCCAATATTCGTTCCAGAAGCCAACGGTCATTTACAAAGCTTCTCCATAGCATCGATTCGGAATCGACTTATTCCATTCTTTTTTGCACTTTGTCTAATTCCACCAATTGCATATCCTGCCTTGCCTGTCAGAAACTTTTTTTAAATATTTCCTTACCCACAGGATGAGCATCATTACTCTATTAAAACCCATCAAAATTTTTCGATGAGTTTAACACCTTCAGGTAAATCCGTTTTATCGATCCCGATTTCGTAATCCGTCAATTTTCTGGGCAGATCACTCACTTTTCTAAGTTTCACTCGATTAAATAATTCTCCGGAACGAGCATTCCCCAGGTGGCTGGCATGTTTAAACAGAATCAGTTTACGTGGATTCATCTCTTCTCTTGCAGCAGAATGATCATGTTCGAAAGCATTGAATAAAGCTTCCCATAATAATTCCAGATATTCTTCAGAAAACCCGATTTTTTTTGCATCGACAGCAGATATAAAACCATGCATCCTATGCAGAGCATAAGAGACGGTTGCTTTTCGTCCCATTGTAGAGAGGAATTCCTGGTTTTCAATTTTTTCTCAAAACAATTCTTTGTCGTTTCCACACAACGAGTAATTGAGTGTTCAGCTTGAAATATACGATCCTCGGACCGTGCAAAACAAAACTGTACCGGTCCCCTTATCGAACCCGCCCCGACTTTGTCATCACCGGTAGATAAAACAACACCAAATGTTCGCACATCAAAAAATCGTTGGGAAAGCTTCTCTCTTTTTTCCTTTGGCGAATTACCCTTAACTTCATCGATAATCTGCATCACTCCTGGGTGGCTTTCAAAGTTCCCGCAATTTCCATTCAATACCATACCGTATGCCCTAAAGAATGCCCTTACTTTACAGAGCTTTATTACTCTGGATAAAGCAGTTTTGCCTGTAAATCATTAAGCCGGCAATTTAAGCGAGGTAAGAATTCAGTTCCGTTAAAACCTCAACCGCTTCGCCGAGTTTCGGTTTAATGATTGCCTTTAATTGTTCCAGTTCTTCCCTGCCTTTATCTGTTATACTGTATATCCTTTTTGTACGCTTTATATCATCCTCCCATTTACCGGTAACAAATTCTTCCTCTTCGAGTTCGGCAATAAGAGGATAAACAGCTCCGGGATTGGCAACCCATTGCTCTTTGGTAAGCTCTGTTATTTTCGATATTATTTTTTCCATAGCAGGGTTTTTCGGAAATAATATAGAGAACAACAAGGGGAAGAAGACCTCCTTCCCGGCTTAGAATATTGGAAACAAGGGGATTGTACAGATCGTATCCCCGATGCCACGGCTTAAACCTGCGGCCCCCGAAAGCCCAATGTTCTTCGGGTGTAAATCCTGTAAAATCATGGAAGTAATTTCTCCATTCACGAACCATTTCGGGAGAAAAACAGCTGCGGGAATGTCTTCCGGATCCCTTATCCGAACAATGTCCGCCCGATCTTCTTCTGCTCCATTCGTTCCAGAAACCGCCGAAATCTCTTTCTTTACTGTACATCATAAACTTAACCTCCGTGCAGATTATATCAATCAAAATATTATTGAACTCAATATAGTTTAATATGATATTATTAGAATGTCAAATTTATTTTTTACATTGATAAAAAATACCCGGGCAAATATAATAGGATAAATCATGGTACCTTGCAGGTCTCCGGGGGAAACTCTTTCTAAGGACAGCTTTTTAAAGCTGATGCCCGAATGGTCGGACTGCAGAGACATTACCATTTCCGTACTGAGCGGCGGAATTACAAACAAACTGTACAGGGTAAAGTCCGAAAAGGGTGATATCGCGGTAAGGATATACGGTTACAAAACCGGTCTATTCATAAACCGGGATAATGAAGCGGAAGCAATAGAGAAAATGGCACAGGCAGGATTGTCTCCCGGACTTGTAAAATATATTCCGGAAAAACATGCTACAATTGTAAGTTTTATTACCGGCGGATATACATTAAACAACAGAGATTTCCTCCGTGAAGATTTTACAGAAAGGATAATAGACCCTATCCGAAAGATACATAAAAGCGGCATAATATTTACAAGAATCTTTAACCCTTTAACAGAAATAAAAAAGATGTTAAAGATACTTAAACGTCCTGTTACGCTCTATCCGGAATTTAATATAGTCCGAACCATCGGCAGGTTAGAAAAACTCTTCGGAATTATCAGCATTCCGGAAAGTGAATACACTCCGTGCCATAACGATCTTCTTGCCGATAATTTCATATTAAACCGGAGTGGTTACATTAAGCTCATCGACTGGGAATATGCAGGCATGGCTCCTGAATATTATGATATTGCAGATATGTTCCAGGAGGTACTGGTTCCAAGAGATATCGAAAAAATATTTATGAAGTACTACTGTGAGGGACTTAATCTTGATATGAATTTAAGAATGGTCGATCTTTTTAAACCCTTCCCTGACATTTTCTGGTTTTTATGGAGCATGATCCAGAACAGGATTTCTACGATTAATTTTGACTTTTATACCTACGGAAAGGTTAAATATAAAAATGCACTGCAAAACCTTGAATCCCTGAACAGCATGTACGGAATCAAGGTATAGTTATAATTAAAGTACCGTAACCTATATGTCGTCGATGATTATTTGATAAATTTCTCGTTTATCGTCCTGCAATCGATCAATCAGATAAGTCCAATAGTACCAATTTATACTATTTACATAATAAAATGGAATGGTACTATTATAATATTGAGCAATTGGAGCTTTCCTTTAAGGACTGTTAAAACTACTTTTAATGTGGAGTTTTATAATGATATTAAAACTAAACCGGGATGCAAAGATACCTCTCTATATTCAGGTTAAAAACGGCATTGAAGAACTTATAAAAAAGGGTCTGCTTAAGCCGGATACAAAACTTCCCTCGACAAGAGAACTTTCCGGTTCTCTCGGAGTAAGCAGAAACACAATTATTCAAGGCTATGAACAGCTCGAAGTAGAGGGCTATGTGTATTCCGGTGTCGGCAGGGGCACTTTTGTCCATGAGTACGGTAAAATTCAGAATGATTCCGGTTATAAAAACCATTTTTCACAGTTTAGTTTTAAAGGTTATTTCTCTACGGTATGGGCGCGGTCCTACACCTCTGCAGTTTTAAGCATCGAAAAACTCTGGGAAGTAAATTCCACCAGTAACGTAATTTCCTTTGAGTCGGATAACATGGATCAGACATATTTCCCTGCAGAGGATTTTAAGGATTCTTTTCTCTCTGCATTCAGGCGGTACGGTACATCTCTTCTCGGAGCAGGTTCTTCTAAAGGTTTTCCTCCGCTGTTGGATTATTTAACAAGCTTTATGGCTCGGAGAGGAATTCAGGTTAAAGCGGAAAATATCTTAATCTCCAGCGGGATCCAGCAGGGATTAAGTATCATCGGAAAACTTTTTATCGACCCCGGTGATACGGTACTTCTGGAAAATTTAACCTATCCGGGTGCTCTTAGTGTGTTCCGGTCCCTCCAGGCAAACTGCATCGGTGTCCCTCTGGATTCTGATGGAATTCGTCTCGATATCATGGAGAATGTTCTGCGGAGAAGAAAGGCTAAAATTCTCTATACAATTCCGACATTTCAGAATCCGCTCGGGTGCACACTTCCGATAGAAAGGAGACAGAAACTCGTCGAACTCTGCCGTAAATACAACATCATTGTAATCGAAGACGACTACGCTCATGAATTATCCTTCGACGGAAAACAGATGCTTCCTTTAAAATCATGGGATGAAAACGGAAGCATTCTATATATGGGAAGCTTCTCGGAAACACTTTTCCCGGGTATTCGTTTAAGCTGGATATTAGCGCCAAAAGAAATTATAAGGAAGCTTTCAGTATTAAAAAAATCAACCGACCTCTACACTAATTTGATATTACAGGCTGCGGTTCTTGAATTTCTACAGAGAGGTTTTTTCGACAAACAGCTTAAGAAAAAGAGAAACCTGCTTAAAGAGAGAAACAATGTTGTTTTAAACGCACTCGCCCAATATTTCCCCGTTAAAACTTCCGCGCCTCATGCTGCCGGCGGACAATTTCTATGGGTCGAACTTCCGGGCGGTGTGGATGCGGTCGATCTGCTCATAAAATCCCGTCAAAAGGGTGTTGTATTTGCTCCGGACCGATTTTTCTCCGTGGAAGAATGGGAAAAAAGCGGTTTTCAGATAGCATACGGCGGTATCGATGAAGAAAAAATCCGGAATGGTATAAAAATATTAGGAAATATTCTTGCCGGGTTATTCTAGGCTGAGAATCATATAATTATTTATTTTTCAGGAGGATAGAAACATGGAGAAATCAACCGATATCACAAAGAGAGGACTTGCACAGATGTTAAAAGGCGGTGTAATTATGGATGTAGTTACAGCGGAACATGCAAAAATTGCGGAAGATGCCGGTGCCGTCGCCGTTATGGCATTAGAGAGGGTCCCTGCCGATATACGTGCACAAGGCGGAGTAGCGAGGATGAGCGACCCCGCGCTTATAAAAACAATAATGGACGAGGTAACCATCCCTGTAATGGCAAAAGTAAGAATCGGCCATTTTGTCGAGGCACAGATACTCGAGTCCATAGGGGTAGATTACATTGACGAGAGCGAGGTTTTAACTCCCGCTGACGACAAACATCACATTAATAAAA
Source organism: Spirochaetales bacterium (assembly GCA_003233545.1). Classification (GTDB taxonomy): domain Bacteria; phylum Spirochaetota; class Spirochaetia; order SZUA-6; family SZUA-6; genus SZUA-6. Next base: position 2,370 of record QILZ01000163.1, on the reverse strand, counting down.
ACCTCTTTAAAATACCCTTTGTATGCGGAGCACAGGACTTGGGAGAAGCGTTAAGAAGAATTGCAGAGGGCGCCTCCATGATCAGAACAAAGGGAGAAGCCGGAACCGGAAACGTTGTCGAGGCGGTTATCCACATGAGAAAAATAATGGACGAAATACGGAAACTTAACAATATGGATAAAACAGAACTGATGGCAGAGGCTAAGAATTTAGGTGCACCGTACAATCTCATTGTCGAAATTGCAGAGACAGGGAAGCTCCCGGTTGTAAACTTCGCTGCCGGAGGTATTGCAACACCTGCCGATGCCGCATTGATGATGCAGCTTGGTGCCGAAGGAGTTTTTGTGGGATCAGGTATCTTTAAATCGGAGAATCCTCAAAAAATGGCACAGGCAATAGTGGAAGCCGTTACAAACTGCGACAATCCGGACGTTCTTGCAAAGATTTCCGAGGGACTCGGCAGAGCAATGTACGGAATCGAGCTTTCCGTTATCGAAGAAAAGGATAGATTATCGGTAAGAGGCTGGTAACAACATGAAAATGAGGATAGGAGTCCTGGCACTTCAGGGATCATTTGCAGAGCATATGGAATCCCTGCATGCAGCAGGAGCGAAACCCGTGCCTGTTAAATACCCGGAGCAGTTAGATGGAATCGATGCACTTATTATTCCGGGCGGAGAGAGCACGACCATAAGGAAACTGCTGAATAGGTACAATGTCGGCATAAAGATCATAGATTTAGCTAACAAAGGCCTTCCGGTATACGGAACATGTGCAGGCATGATTGCACTTGCAAAACATATAGAATACCCCGAATATGCGATTCTCGGATTAATGGATATAACAGTACAGCGTAATGCATTCGGAAGACAGCTTGAGAGTTTCGAAGAGAATCTGGATATCCCGCTTCTGGGAAAGAAATCCTTCAGGGCTGTTTTTATCAGGGCTCCTCTTATTAAGGACACAGGTAAAAAGGTCGATGTTATTGCCCGGCTTAAAGACGGCAGAATCGTTGCCGCCGAACAGGATAATTTAATGGTTTCATCGTTTCATCCGGAACTAACCGGGGATTTGAGGATGCATCAATATTTTCTTACAAAAGTCAAGAATACCTGAATTCAGCAATCCGCGGAAGCAGGGAAAAATAAAACTGTTTCCGGTACAAAACCGCTTCCTTTAATTAAGACAGTAAAGTAAAATAATATTACAGGACCATGAAACGACAAATATTATTTCTTCCGGCAATTCTGTTCTTTTTTATAAACTTGGCAGGAGTGTTTGCCGAACCATCGGCTTCTAAAACCGTGTTCTCTTATTTTATACCTTCTGTATTTGGTATTTCGGGAGCTTTTGGTTCCGGGTATGGATTTGGGAAAGGAGCCGACCTGGCAAAAGATGCTCTTCTGGAAACCGGTGCAGAGTCCGGCCGGGCAGCCGGTTATGAGGTATGGCAGGTAGATGTTTTTACCCAATGGTCTGTCACTGCAAGGTTTGGCGCAGCTCTTGATATTTCCGGCAGTCCCCTTGCCTTTGCAGCTCTCGGATACAATGCAGAAGGAAAAGCGGTGGAGGGCAGGAGTTATTCCTATTTTAATCTTGATACGGCTGTACTTTTATCTTTCAACCTGGAATTTCGCAGAGGTGTGGTTTTTGCTATGATCGGACCCCTGCTTGGTTTCCGGTTGGGAGACGGGCACGTCTCTCTAAAGAGTAAAGGGATTGCATCGACGTACGTGGTTCCCCGGGATCAGATGCCGAATGCTTCATTAGGCGGTATGCTAAGTACCGGGTATTCTTTGCTTATGGGGCCGGGGTACATCGATCTGGGGCTTAGAATTACTTATCACTATTCATCTGTTCAGGGTTTCCTGACCCAGGATTCCATACCTGTACATATTATCACACCTTCTGTTTTTGCAGGTTACTCTTTCAGAGGTAAAAAATAATGTTTCGGAAAACCGGCTATTTTTACTTTGTTATTATTCTATCCGCAGTTTTGTATACTCTAAGCTCATGTTCTCCGGATATGGTTTCCTATAAGAATGATGCAAAAATTGCAGTGGAACATATCGCTTCGACAGGGGATATCCATTACGAAATAGATATCACGGATGCACCGGTTGATATCGTTTTTTCATTTACAAATGTTAACGAAAAGGCAGGTGCCGATACGCCCGAAGTAACATCCGAATTCATCACAGTAAACGGCAAGGAGTTTCCTGCACCGGCTCCGATAGAATTTAAAGATCCCGGAGAAAAACATAATTCGTTACATACATTTATAGATAACAGCACCCGGGAGCTGGTTAAATCCATTATTCCGTCCGCAGTCAGCAGAAGTACAGCTCCTGTACCCGGAACCCCGAGCCT
>QILZ01000336.1 GCA_003233545.1 Spirochaetales bacterium | reverse complement strand
ATGGGGAATAACAGCTCTGCTCTGGGGGCTTGTTCAGGGTGTGGGAGCTGAAATTATTTTTCTGATTATGAGATACAAGAATTATAATTTAGCAGTTTTGATATTGGCAGGTATACTATCCGGAATTTTTTCCTATATCCTGGACTTTTTTTACATGCATTACAGCGGATTAGCCTTATGGATAATTGCTGTCCAGGTATCATCTATGCTCATAAGCAGTGCTGTTCTTGCAGGCCTTCTATCGTACTTTATCGGCAAAGCCATCAGAAAAACGGATGCATTAAGATCGCTCTTTAGACAGCAGGATATAAATTGAATTATCTGGTCACTCTACAGGATGTTTCCGTCACCTTTTTAGAACAGAAGCATCCTGTTCTGAATAATATGAACTTAACTATTAAAAAGGGAGATAAACTGCTTGTTACCGGCTGCTCGGGGACCGGTAAGAGCACCTTACTATATATTCTTGCCGATATAATTCCGAAAATTATTTATGCAAAAGTCGAAGGCCTGATTCTGCGGAATAATTTTAATACAGGTATTGTAATGCAGAATCCTCTGTCACAGATGGTGACACCGTCGGTTGAAGAAGAAATTGCCTTTTCCATGGAAAACAGGAATATGCCTCTTAAGAAAATAAGAGAAAAAACAGACGATGCAATTCGAAAAGCTGGTATTACAGGGCTTAGACATAAAAAACCTTTTGAATTATCCGGCGGTGAAATGCAGAAAGTTGCATTAACCGCTGCGATTGCATCGGAACCCGACCTGCTGCTGCTCGATGAGCCGACTTCATTTCTCGACAGCGAATCGACCTCGAACTTTCTTAAAACTCTCAGAAATGTTTCGAGCAAAACAGCAGTCATCATAGTGGAACATAGAATTAATGAATTTCTAAAATATATTGATAATATATTATACATTAACGATTATGGAGAAATATTTCTTTATAAAGATAAACACTCATTCCTTAAAAGTGCTGATAATAAGCGTAAACTAAAACCACGTTCCCTGACCGACAAAAATCCGGGTTTTATGGTGTTTGATAAACCAATTAAAAAAGGTAATAATTCTGACTGCCTTATCTCGATAAAGGATCTTTCCTTTTCCTATAACGGCAAAGGAGAGAAAGTCTTAAAGGATATAAATATCAAGATGTACAGAGGAGAAACCATAGCTGTTATGGGTCCGAACGGCTCGGGCAAAACCACATTTATAGAAAACATTGCAGGATTTTATAAAAAGACTAAAAAATATATTTCTTTTAACGGAAAAACTTTAGATAAGCTAAAAAAAAGAGAACTTTACTCCCGTCTGCATTATCTACCCCAGAATCCGGAATATTTTTTTCTGTATCAGTCCGTAGGGGAAGAGCTTAAAGATATTATGCTTTTGGCTGATACCGGATATAAACCTCTCTTTGATTTTTACGAAAATCCGAATCGAAGCCCGTTTAACTTAAGTGAAGGGGAAAAGAGAAGGCTTACTCTGGAGCTGGTTTTTTACGATAAAAGAGCCGTTCTCCTTGCAGACGAACCGACCTACGGGCTTGATTATGATGCGTACTATAAAACGGCAGAGGCGTTTAACAGACTAAAAGAAGAGGAAACCCTAATCATTATCGTTACTCACAATCCCGAATTTGCTTTTCTTCTTTCCGACAGAATACTCTTTTTTAAAGACGGTTCCATAATTTTTGACGGTACACCAGGTCAATATGTCGAATATATAGAATCAAATAAGAATTTATTTCCCGGGGAGCTGTATTTGCCGGCCGGGTTAAACGAAAGGATTTTATAATATTTATGTTACCGGTCGTATCCGTAAACCCTCTGGCAGCACTTATCGCTGTAATCATTAATACCATTCCTGTTTTTATTTCTTTTGATATATACACACCTGCAGCATTTCTTGCATTAGCTGTAATTAATACTATTCTGGTTTCGCATATCAGAATAAAAGAATTCTTAAAGCTGTTTATGCCATTGACATCACTACCCGTAAGTTTGTTTTTTTTAAATCTCTTTTTTTCTGTTCCCTTTAAGTCTTCCGCTGTATATTATCTTTTTGGTTTTATGATACAGAGCGGCATTCTTTTAAGAGCATGTATAATCTTTTTAAGAAGTTTTACTCTTATCTATATTTCCATAAGTTATCTTACAGCTGTAAATGCCATTGAACTTGTAAATTCATTAATGCAGCAGATACATTTATCACCGAGGATCGGATATTCCATTTATACGGCCTGGAATATAATTCCCTTTATCGGACGTGAAATTACACGAATAAAGAATGTACATCTTATCCGTTCCGGGGGAAAGAGAAACAGAATTAAAGAAACTATCCCCCTTATAGTTACCATCCTTATCAATTCCATCAGACATGCGGAAAGAGCATCCGTTTCCATGTATATCCGCGGATTGGAAGAATCCTGCATAAAGGGACGTACATTTTTACACAACATTAAATGGAAGCCTACGGATACAATATACGCTGTTTCTTATTTCTGTACAGCACTCGGATTACTCTTTATCATAATCAGAAAAGGACTTTTCCTCTTCAGCCTCGGTTAGACTTATGCAAGTACTATTCTGTTTCTTCCCGTCTGTTTTGCCCTGTACATTGCCTGATCGGCCCTTTTTATCCACATTGTCCTTGTCTCATCCGGAGAGAATTGAGCAATTCCCATGGAAACGGTAATCTTTATAGGTTCCCCTTCGCACATTACAGAAAAGCTTTCCATATCCTCTTTAAACCTTTCAGCTATATGGAGAGCCTGTTCACTCGTTGTATTCGGAAGAATAATAAAGAATTCCTCGCCTCCGTATCTGCCGGCATAATCGTATTTTCTCAGCTGACTATTACATATTTTTCCTATATTTTCGATTACACGGTCTCCGCATTGATGCCCGTAATTATCATTTACCTGTTTAAAATGGTCTACATCGATCATTATTCCCGAAAGGGGAATGTTTAAACGCAGAGCACGCTCGATTTCTATACTTATCTTATTATCCAGACTGCGTCTGTTAAGCAGTCCGGAAAGCATATCGAAGGTAGCTATCTTTTCCAGTTCTTTATTTGCTTTTGCAAGTTCCTCATTTAATTTACGTATCTTTTCATTGGCCTCTTTTAAGTACCTGTTCTGATCGAGGACTATCGAAGAAAGTCTCTCTTCTTCTGCAACGGCTTTTCTGTAAAATTCACGCTCCCGGAGTAAATTCTGCTGATTTCTCCACCGTATTACCGCCGCCTTAACCCTGAATTGTATTTCCAGTACGGAGAAAGGTTTTTTTATGAAATCATCCGCTCCTGCTTCGAGAGCTTTTGCATGATAATTTTCATCTTCCACACCGGAAATAAGAACTATCTGGAGAGAACCTGAATGATATTTCTTCCGTACTTCTTTGCAGACAAGATAACCATTTTTATCCGGCAGAATAATATCCAGCAGAATAATATGTATCTCTTCATTTTCCAGTATCGCTTCTAAATTCTCTGCGGACGACGCACGGTAGACATAATAGCCTTCTTTCTTAAGTATCGACGATAACAACCGAAGATCGCCCGGATCATCATCTACAATACAGATATTTATATCCTGCATTATGCTCCTTAATTAACTTTAATATAATATACGTATGAGCGTCAACTTTAAACACCCAATAAACGGATTATAATCTGTGTAGCTCCTATAAAAGCACCCAGTATCGCACCAAAAATATTTATCCATTTAAGATGCTTTGCCATGACCTGTAGAAGCAGGTTTTCCACTTCCATAACATTCAGTTTATCAACTTTCTCGATAACAAGCTTTTTTACATCGAGTGCATCGATGATTTCAGGAATATTATCAATAATAAATATATATGCTTTTTTTGCAAGAAAATTGTCGATTCTTTTTTTATCCGAAGAAGTTATCTTAAAAAGAGTCTTTAATGTGACGGATTTTTCTTCGGTAAAATAATTTTCAACAAAACCGGTAACTTTATCCAGCGATCCGTCTATCGTATTTCTGTTCGTAATAAAATTAAGAATTGTAAATGATAAAAATTCCTTTATGCTGTTTTCTTCTATACGGGCTTTTTTAACAATAATATCTCTCAAAGTTGCCTGATCGTGTAATTCCAGCCAGTTCCGTATATATTTTACTGCATTGTCCGTTCCCATGTTTCCCCCGAAAACATTGACAACTGTACTGTAAATATCCTCCAGACGGGATAATATTGTTTTATCATCACAGGATAATATTTCTTTAACAGGTTTTTCCGTCCAATTAACCAGCGCTTTTTCCAGACTCCTTACCATCCCCTGTCTCGTATTATCCCGGTATACTATCCTCTCGAAGTGTTTAAGAACATCATCGATAATTTCCGGCATTCTTTCTTCGAGTGATTTATCAAACTGCCCTGCGGTTATTAAAAATTTTTGCAGTATATTTAATCTATCGAGTATATCACGCAGCATAAATCTGCCCCTTACCTCCAGCTCACGATGCATAGCATCCGTGCGGAGCCATTTGAATAAAGAATCAAACAGCTCGGGAAGCATAGTACCGAAAACATCCGAAGCGGAATGTACAAGGCCGCCGGATAAAATATGAGACATTTTCTTATCACTATCCTTTAAACCGGTTAGATACTTAAATATTTTATTAATGACAAGATCTTTTATCCCTCCGCTTTCAAAGATCTCTTTTAATTTAACGTTAAGAAACTCCTGCCATTTAATCTTTTCCATAACCTGAGTTACTTTTAACGATAAAATATACTCAACCGTCCTCGATGTAATATTCCGCATGGCATATATGAAAGTTCTTGAATTTAAAAATCTAAAAAGCAGATCGGAAATAAAAGCTCTGACCGGTCCCAATAAATCAGTCAGATGATTCTTATCTTTAAAAATGACGGGCCTGGAAATAAGTTTCTCGGTAATCGATGATACTGCATTGTTAAAACCTTCGCTAAATTCATCCCGGGAAAGCTGATCTTTAATCGCATCTTCGGTAATCAGTTGTTCTGCCACCATAACACCTATGTTGCCGGAGAGCTGATATCTCTGTTTCGGAATTATTCCCGGTGTAAACGGAATTCTTATGCCGAAGATTCTTTTTTCTTCCAGAGGCCGAAAGAGCATTCGTATCGCAATTGCATTGGTAATATATCCGATGGCAGCCCCTAAAATCACAGGGAGTGCCCAGGGAAGAATATGAAGGATAGTTTGTATCATTATTTAAACTCTTTTGTATATTCTATAGCCGCGCTCTTTGAGTTAAATTCCTTTAAATAACCGCCGAAAATCCATCCTTTTAAGCCGTTATAATTAACCTGGAACCAGTATGAGTTCTGTCCCTCGATTATTTCACGTTTTGTCGAGCGCGTCAGTATTTCTACAGCCGTTCCTTTTCGCAGATGAGCCAATATCGTTGCTTTACTATCCGGATTTTCTCTGAGCCGTAAGAAATGAGATGTTACAACTCCCCATTGTGCATGGATAGTAAAAACAGATGTTTCCGGCAGCGGAATACTCTGTATTTTATCTTTTCCGGAACACGAGATAAATACAAACAGCAGTGATATACTTAAAAGTAATGCAGGTGTCTTTTTTTTCATTTCTTTACTTGATATTTCCCTTCTTTTACAACATCTTACTTAGAATGCATAAAAAAAATATATATCTTTTTTCGATTTTTGTCATTTTATCTGCTCCCATATTTTCAGAAAACAGAGGTTTTTCTCTTGGTTTATCAGGAGGTGCCGGTATTTCGCTGACTAAGGATTCCCGTTTTGCAGTAAAAACCCAGCCCGGTATCGATTATCATTTTTCCATGGAAATTCCTCTTTTCAGCGA
>QILZ01000225.1 GCA_003233545.1 Spirochaetales bacterium | reverse complement strand
GAAAGAACAGGTCGCTTGTTTTGTACTATCAAAACGAATATATAACGGATCCATGGGTAAGCAATAACTCCGTGCCTGTTCATCTTTCATCTCTCGGAGTACTCATTTCTATCGGGAAATAACCTTTTTTAAAAGCCGCTTTAACCCGGCTTTGCCATTTTCAGTCTACTACTTTCCACCCTTTTAATTTTGCAAATATCATAAACGGCCGTATATAATCTCCGTATACCATGGAAAAATGGTGGGCAAATCCGTTATCGATGATTTTACTGAAAACCGTAGAAACAGGTTCATCAAAGACCACCCTGGTATAGGTACCTTTTAGTGATTTTTCCGTAGAGACAGCTTTACCCTTCTTTAAAAACATCCGGTACCCGCCGGGTGTAGAATCGATCCGCAGAATGGAAATTTCACCATCTTTTAGAACAAAATCGGCAGTTACACCTCTCCCGCCTGCAAAGTATGTATCCAGTGAGACGGGACATTTTTTATCCCGCAGATTACACGGTGCTGCTCCGCAATGCCAGAAAAGGGCGAAATTCTGCTAAATTCTGCTTAAAATCAACCTGTGAAAAATCAAATAGAAAAGGGGTCTCCGCCCCTATGGCGGTCTGAGCAAGCATGGAAACAGCGCCTTCGACATCCCCCTCGCATGCAATAATTTTATGCTCCGACTGGAGCAGGGACATCGCTGCACAGGGAGATATTCCGTAGTTCTCCGCAAACTCCGGCCAGCAGCGGACAGCTAATGCATCGAGTGAATTGCGTTTAATAAAATGATCCATGCTTACCGTTAACCGTACTACCTTTCGAAATTGTTCTTCTGTAATACCCCGGATATTAAACACATTTTCAAAGTCATTTATTCTTCTCCCTGGTTCCTTATCATCAGCGGGATCATTATATACATCCTGAAGTTCGTAATGATCGAGCAGTATCCCGAGTTCCCTGTAGAGGCTTAAATCGTTAAAACTCAGATTAAAAAACCCTTCAGCCCTGAATCCTGCAATTCCAAGATGTGCTTCTTTAAAAGCACTTATAATACGCACCGCATCTATCCAGTCTTTGTCTATATTTTCCCCTATGATTGTATGATAATTTTTTACCCCGCTTTTATAGAGATTCGATGCATCTACCCCGCTTTTATAGAGATTCGATGCATCTAGATTTAGACCGCATATACTGTTAAGCCGGATTTTACCTCCATTGTAAGGCAGTTCGGGAATACCCCAGAGTAGAATTGGCTTTTTTACAATTTTATCTATCTCGAGTATAAGGTGGCCCAGATGAAATGTTCCGCTTATGGCAACAACCGCATCGACACCTCTTTTACTGAATATCTTCCCGGCTTTCCCGGCATCTGTAATTTCAATAACAAGGTTTTCAATAATTACCAGGTTGACATTTTCGATCGTTTTAAGCTTCTCAGATAAGCTCTTATAGATGTTTAAAGCTGCCGGTAGATCGAATGTTTTTCTTGCAAAACAAACGATACCAAGTGTTATTTCCTTTTTCATAATTACTCCCCTGAAAAAAAATCAGGCATCCGGTCCGGTACAATTTGCCTTCTATAATGTCTTATATCACCTGTAAATTATACGCCTTTGTACATATTTAATACTACGGTTAAGGTATTGAATATTTTATCAGAATATATAATCCAAGGGCGATAAGAAAAACATTTACAATGGAACCAAACAGTTTGGGAGGTATCTTTTTGGAAAAAATAACGCCGGTTTTACTGAATATGATTACTGCAGGTAATAAAATAAAACTGTTTAAAGCTATTTTTGTATTTATTATACCTGTATAAGAAAAAGCCGGGATAATTAACAAATCCAATGCAAAAAAATAAAACTGAATGTTTGCCTTTGCCTGCATTTTTGAATCATCAACATTATAAAAATATGCTATCATAGGCGGACCCGGAGTTGTAAAAGCTCCGCCTAAAAAACCTGATGCAAAAGATGCAATATAACCGAATATTTTACTCTTAAAGAATTTCATGGTCTTTGTATTGATAAGAAATATAGAAAACAGGGTAAGAATTACTACGGATATACCAAGAGAGACCATGATTACGGTTTTATTTAAGTATTTAAGAAAAATAATACCGAGAGGTATGGAGGCATAAGCGGTTACAATGTAAGGAATCGTCTTTTTATACTGAATGTCTTTTCTTAACAGGTAAAAAATAATAATACTGTTAACCGAAGCTACAATCGAGTTAATTCCTACAGCCTGTATGGGAGAAAAAAATGATGATAAAAGAGGAACAGAAATTAACGAAAATCCGAAGCCTACCGAACCCTGTATAAAACTTGCACAGGATATTATTATGAGTATTAGTAAAAAGTTTTTATAAAGCAACTTCGATACCCGATTTAATTATCTTTTTTATATTGAGTGCCTTATCCATAAGAATTATGTCAGCAGCTTTCCCCTGTTCTATGGAACCGGTTTTACCGGATATATGCAGTTTTTCAGCCTGGTTAAAAGAGGTTATTTTAACCGCATCACGGATATCGACATGCCAATCCTTAATTAATATCTTAAACATCTTATGCATATTGGTTATGCTCCCTGCGAATACTGATTTATCCGGGAGCCAGGCTACTCCTTTATCGATGATAATATCAAGTTCCCCTAAGTGATATAATTTGTTTGTGCCTTCAGGCAGCCCGGCAGCTTTTATGGAATCACTTACAATAATAATGTCATCGAATGATTTATTATGAATGATAAAATTCCAGAAATACCAGGTAATATGCCGGTTATCCGCAATAACCTCGATACTTACACCCGGAGTCATCAGGGCCATTTCGAGTGTACCGAGATGTTTAAATCCGTTTTTTCTCCGGAATGATGAAGTGTTCGAATAAATATGTGTTATATGATTTAATCCCTCCTTAAATCCTTCTACAATATCATTATCGAGTGTTTCATCATGCCCGCAGGCTGGGATAATTTTCTCTTTAATCAGAACCTGTAATAATTCTCCGGCTTTTTTGTTGTGATAGCTGAAAGTGACCATTTTAATAATATCCGAATAATTTTTAATAAAACTCAAAGAGTCATGATCAGCTTCGATAACGTATAATTTATTCTGTGCTCCCAGGTTTTTACGGGAAATCCATGGCCCTTCCAGATGAAAACCCAATAGAGAGGATTCTTTACCCCCCGATGATTTTTCTTTGTTGATTTGTAGATATTCTCTCCCGGTTTTAAGAACGGATTCTATTTCTTTTATCGGTGCTGTAATAGTGCTTCCGAGGAACGAAGTTGTTCCGTTCTTTAAATTATACTCTGCAATACGGGAAAAGGCCTTATAGGATCCGGCCATAATATCGATTCCGTCTCCACCGTGAGTGTGCATATCGATAAATCCCGGAACGGCATAATAGTAAGTATCTCCCCTTTCGATTTTATCGATTCTATCAATAATATTATCTTTAATTACTATTCTGCTGTTATCGATAATTGAGTTGGCATTTACTATGTGTAAAATGTTGTAAGCTTTCATGATAATTTGTTTCTTCCGATCAGTTTTACAAACCCATCTGTTATTCTTTCAGCGCAAGTATCACTTAACGCAGGGGTTCTATACGAATAATAATTCCCCTCGGTTTCATAATAGGCCTCTTTAATTTTATAATATCTTTTTTCGGGAATATATCCGATACTTCCATTGTTGGAATACCCGACAGGTATCAGGAATAATCTTTTTGATTTATTTATTTTTTTCCTTATATTTAAATATATTTCGAAGAATGGTTCACCCGGAGCAAATAAAAAAAGAATATTTGCTATTTGTAAAATCTGTATTTGCACGGTTATCGTTCCTCCGTCTATTGTATCCAGTACGATGTTTTCGGTCTTCATATATACTTTGTTTCCCTCGATGGGAATACCTTTATTTACATTCTTTACCGTCTCTCCGGATAGAATAAGTGCGATTTCTTTTGATATATTAATGCCCCCATGTATTTTGGAGTTAAGGTTGCCGGAGAAACCCTGCAAAAACATGGAATCGATACCGGCTGAACCAAGATAATCTTCCGTATATCCTGCAAAATCCCCGGACAGGATATGATCGGCATTTTTTGTAATCCCTATATTGTGGCAGGAATAATTAATCAAAGCAATTTTTTTCGAATCTGTTCTGTTAAAAAAAACCACATTAAATTCGTTCAGAACATTACCCGGTTCCGATGCTAATGAATTTATATCTTTAAGACGACCTGTTTCGATCCTGTTAACAACGAGGTCCACACTACTCCTCGAAAAAGTTATTGTCCGGCATTTTCCCATATCATTAAGGCTTTTTTCTATGACTTTAATTGTTTTTTTTGTCAGTGCATCGAAATACTCCGGCTGAACAAAGTACCTACCTTTAAAATTGATTGTTGCGGGTGCTGTGTGAGTATGTGTCCAGCATATGACTATTAGTGCCGGCTTTATTCTGAAAATTCTGTTTATTTCGTTCTTAAGCTTTTTACAATAGGCACCGGGCAGCCCTATTAAATCGAATCCGATAATTAAAAATATATTGTCTATGTATTTAAGTGAAAATGATTTGACACATAAGTTACCGTTAATTATATGAATTAAGGATGAGTTTTTATGATTCCAGATATTCCCGTCCGTTGCATTTATATCTATCGTTTCTCTGGCCATTCCGCATTGCAGGTTTTTTAAAATAATCATATCGCTTTATAACTTCACGAATCCTTATATTACACTTTTAAAAGGCAATACTGTTTAAGGAGAATAATTTAATTTTTAAGAACCTTTTTTTAATACGAGAGGTTTGGGGATCTTAAAATTCTCCCTTTTAAAATACAGATGATATCTAATCTTATCCGAAGCAGTATATCCTGATTTTTTTGCACTGATTATAAATTCGATATAGTCGATATCCTTAAATGTAAAATTACCTTTTCCATCCGTGCGGGTGGTTAAAGGTTCCTGGATACCTCCGGATAATTCCTCCACTATAATGACAGTGGCATTGGGAATACCCTTTCCTGTTTCATCGACAACTTTTCCCGTAATAATTCCATCATTATTATACTGAACATAAATTGACCAGATGCCTATAATCAGCCCTATGGAAAGGAAAGTAATGACAAATCTGTTTTTTAAATATTTTAAAACCATATTAACTTTAAATTTCATCCCTTTACCGCTCCGGATAACATACTTCCTATAAAACTTTTTTGACTTAAGAGAAAAACTAAAATTACAGGTGCTACGACCAATATACTAAAAGCGTATATCTGTCCGCTGCTCTGTTCGAAGTAACTGAAAAACCTTGATAAACCTAAAGGGAGCGTCTGCATATTTCTGTCCCGTATTATTATTAAAGGCCACAGGAAGCTATTCCAGGAATAGAGGAAGGATAGAATAACATTAGTTGCAATTGCAGGTTTGGAAAGCGGGAGTGTAATTTTATATATCATTTTCCAGTCGGGGAGTCCGTCTATACGTGCGGAATCGATGAGCGATGATGGTATGGCCTCGAAACTGTTTTTAAAGACAAAAATACATATAATGATAGAAAAAAGAGGAAGTGCCATTCCGAGATGAGTGTTTAAAAGACCCAATCTTTTTGTAATTAAGAATGCAGGAATAATTGTAGTCTGAAAAGGGATCATTATCGACCCGAGATATACGAGAATGATAGCTTTCTTGCCCGGAAAGGAACGGCATAATGCAAACCCTGCCATGGAATTAAATATGATATTCGAAATTACAACAATTACGGATACAATAGTGCTGTTTAAAAAATATCTTGCAAAAGGTATCCAGTAATAAACATCCACAAAATTGTACAAATTCGGATTTTTAGGGATTAATGACGGCGGGTAAATATAAATATTTTCTCCGGTAAGGCTTGTTTTTACAAGCCAGTAAAGCGGTACGAGCATAACAAAAGAAATAAGAATTAAAACCAGATGAACAAATATATTTCTTCCGGAATTATTAAAATATTTCTTATGAATTCTATTCATAATAATTTACACCTCCCGCTTCTTCACCTGAAAATTTATTTACTATCGAAGTAATAAACAGTAAGAACAAGAACAGAAAAACCGTAATAGCAGCGGCATACCCGATACGGCTAAAAGTAAAAGCATTCTTGTATATGTAGGATACCAGTATTTCCGTACTATGCCCCGGTCCTCCGTTGGTCATAACATAGACCAGGTCGAACATGGTAAATGAATTGATAATGCCGATAATAAAGCATAAAAATATGGAGGGCTTAAGCAGCGGCAGAGTAATATAGTAGAATCTTTTCCTGGGTGATGCACCATCGAGTTCTGCTGCTTCGTACAATTGTTCGGGTATGGATTGGAGTCCGGTTAAGATAATTATCATAAAAAACCCGACAACCTGCCAGATACTTGTAATAATTACCGAAGGAAGGGCCCAGTTGAAGGAATCCAAAAAAGGAATATTCTTATCTATTATTCCGAGAGAGCGTAAAACATAATTAATAAGTCCGACTTTTTCATTGTAGAGCCACTTCCAGATAATTCCTATTGCAACAGTTGTCAACGGATACGGGAGGAAAATGATCGAGCGGTAGGTATTTCGTCCGCGTATATTCTGATTTACAAGAAGCGCCATTAGTATTGCAAAGATAATAGCAGTAGGAGATCCGGCTGCAAAATAGATAACTGTATTCCTAAAGCTTTCCCAGAAAACAGGATCTTTTATCATCATGTTGTAATTCTTTAACCCGACCCATATATTTGCACTTAAGAAATTCCATTTTTTAAAAGAAAGGAGCAGGTTCCAAAACATGGGGATAATTCTATAAACTGCAAATACGCAAGGAACAGGTAAATCATACTCCATTCCCGGGCGCGCTTGCTTTTTAACATTTACAACCTTCTTCCTGTTTATCAGTATAGACGCCTTTATTATTAATGTTCATTTAATTATTATTTTAATTTTTACCGGGGATTAATCTATATAATTAATCCCCGGAAATTTACGTCGCTAGTGCTTCTGTTTATTCGGATAGGATGCTGTTTATTGCTTTTTCGGCGGAATTTAAAGCGGCTTTTGCCGTTTTTTCTCCGAATAAAGCTTTCTGCAGTTCATTGTAAAAAGCATCTTTTACCCTTGCATCCTGTGCAATTGTAGGCCCTGTTAATCTGTCCATATTTTGGAGCTGGGTTTTTAAAATATCCAGTTTCAGCTGATCTTTTTGCAGTTCCGGGCTTTTGAGAAATTCATTATCGATTTTATTATTGCCGGTAAAAATATTTGTACGTTTTATAAATACTTCCGACCATTTATCATCGGTTATTACTTTAACAAGTTTCCATGCTTTTTCCGGATATTTTGATGCTGAATTTATAGCAAACCCATGGGACCCCGGAAGAGTCCACCTGCCGGGGAATGAACCGACACCGACTGTATCGGGAGAAACCCATTCGGCACCGGATTTGGCAAAGTTATGATAAGCGGATCCATTGGAATAATACATGCCGATATTTCCGGCTCCGAAAGCATCATTCGGTACTTTCCACCTGGCGGTCCAGGATATCTTGGCAATTGCTCCTTTTTGAGTCATCTCAGCGAGGGTTTCCAGAGTTTTTACAGCAACTTCCGTATTAAAGGCTGCTTTCCTGTTGTCCGGGGTTAACAGTCTTACACCGTTACAGCGGAAAAGAGGCCACCAGTACCAATCGAAGTTTAAGGTAAGGAACCCGCTCTTTTCTTCTTTTGTCAACTTACCGGCGTAATTCATTAATTCGTCGAAGGTTTCGGGTATTTTCTTAAGTCCGGCGTTTTTAAACATTATTTTGTTGTAGTAGAGTACCGATGGAGCGAAATAGAAAGGCACCTCGTAAACTTTACCATTATACGTATAGGCGGATTTAATAATATTCTTGTTATACCTGTCCTTAGTCTCCGCATCTTTGTCTATATACTGGCCGACTTCGAGAAGCGCTCCCATGGCAGCATATTTTGCAAACAGCGGTCCCTGAATATCCAGTACATCCGGTGCATTACCGCTCGCTAATTGTGTTTGAAAGAATGTATCCCACTCGCTTCCTTTTTTATCCAGCCATTCGACTTTTGTATTCGGATTATCCTTTTCAAAATCACTTATCCAGCCGCGGATATTCTTTTCGTAAAAAGAAATATTCCATGTTAAAATTGAGATTTTCTTTTCACCGCCTGCTGCTTTTCCTGCAGTTTCTTTCTGTCCTCCTGACCATAATACCGGAGAACCAAGTAGTATCAGTAATACTGCAGATACCCATAATAAGTTTCTCTTTGTCTTTGATCTCATGATTGTGACCCCCTTAAATATTTAAATACTTACTTACCATAAAAAAGTATAACAGACAAAACCGAATTCTGTCAACAGCAAAATCCAAATACTCTGTTTTATTTACGGAGTTAAACAGAATCCATTAATTTGATTTTTTAAGATCATATTTTTCCAATCTTATTATTACGTAATATCAGCATATTGATTATAACATCCGGTTACAATACATCTTCCTGGTTTTTACTATTTGTTTCCTTGACCGGGATCATTGCCTGTTTTATAATCGATGTATATTTATCCGGCTGTCAGGGGGCATTTATGAATAGACTAATGACCTTCTTTCTCTGTCTATTAGTAGCAAGTGCGGCACTCGGGGCACAGGAACGTTCCATCGACTACAACAAGTACTACCGGTTCCCGCTGTCAATAGGAGTGGAATACCAGAACTTAAGCCCCTTTGCCGAATACAAAAGAAACTACAACATCTTCGAGTTTGCTACAAACGTAATTGTTACCATTCCGAACCTTGCCTCATTGCAGCCGTACCTTCGTTCAGGTATTATGCGTTTCGATAGTCTGAATGAAACCTATCCGGAAAAGTGGGATCATTTCTACTTGTACGGCGCATTAGGATTGGGATATGCCTACCGTTTTGCCAGGGATTTCGAGATCGGCGGCGAGTTCTATACGGGTTTTGCTGAAGCGATTTTTCCATCTTTAGTTGCCGGAAGCACACTGGGGCTTCCTAACCTGCTATTCTCTCTCGGTGCAAACATCAGCCTTAATCCGACCTTTAATCTCAGCATCGGAATCCATCCCACTGTTAAATACCTCTACTCCCTGGGATTGCTTAAAGAGTTCAACAGTCTTATTTTTGGTATCGGTTTTTCCTTCAACTACCGTTTCGGAGAGGACCCCGACTCAGCCAGGGCTTTGCTGCGTCAACTCGAGTTCAGCAAACTCTCACTGCAGCCTGTGTTTGCTGCCATGCAGTCCTATTACACGAATAATCCGGTCGGCAGTGTTATACTAACCAATACGGGAAAGTATCCTGCCACTGACCTTAAAGTATCGTTTTTGCAGGCAGGATATATGGATTCCCCGACTCCCTGTGCAGAAGTGGAGAAATTGGCTCCGGGTGAAAAGATCAGCATAGATCTTTTTGCAGTGTTCAACCAGGAGGTGTTTAAGACCGAAGGGACAACTCCGCTGACCGGAGAGGTAATTGTACAATACCGTTCCCGCGGCCGTACAGGGGAGCAGCGCCAATCGGTAACCTACGATTTATACGATAAGACCGCAATTACCTGGGATAACGATCAAAAAGTGGGTGCTTTTATCACTCCCTCGGACAGCGCTCTAAGGAACTATGTGAGTTTTATTCGTCATGCCGCCAAAGAATACACCAGGGGATTCTACCCGGAGAAGATTCTTACAGCTGTTCAGGTATTCCAGGCTCTTAACACGCTGGGCGTCATCTACCAGGCCGATCCCACTTCACCGTTCACAACGGTGCAGCAGGATGTTTTTCAGGTTGATTCGGTAAACCTGCCCCGGGATACTTTGCGGCGAACCACCGGCGATTGCGACGATCTTACAGTCCTGTACAACAGCCTCATGGAGACTCAGGGAATTGCAACCGGCTTCATCACGACTCCCGGACATATCTTCTCCGTGTTCAATACCGGGATCCCATCGAATAAATACAGGAAGGTGCATCCTGAGCGGGGTATGACAATCAGTTATAAAGGTGAGTTGTGGGTTCCGGTAGAGATAACCCTCATGGGCAGGGGGGATTTTCTCGATGCATGGAAGACCGGGAGCAAAGAGTGGCTGACTTATAAGAATGATCCTGAAAAGCGGAAATTCTACATAACCAGCGAAGCTCAACAGATATTCCGGCCCGTCGGGCTCAAGGAGACAGACCTGGGTCTGCAGTATGGAAGTATTAAAGCCTTTGCTATAAATTATCAGTCAGGACTGCGCAGGCTCAGTAATGATATACTGCGCTATTACCGTGCTGCTTCGGACAGGAAAAAAAATGCACGCAGCTACAACAAACTTGGGATTATCTACAGTCAGTTCGGACGCTACGGGGAAGCGGAACAAGCCTTTCGGCAGGCTGTTCGTATAGAACCCGGTTATCCCGGTGTAAAAGTAAACCTTGGAAACCTCGCCTATTTGCGGAAAGACTACCGGAATGCACTGAATGTATATGAGCAGGCTTCGGAGATACTCAAGCGTATGGGTAAGGCATCTTCCCTGTCATTTTCGAATCTTGCCATAAATATTTCCAAAACCCATTATGCTCTGGAAAACTATGATAAGGCTAAAGAATATTTCGACTTGGCCTCGGCGATAAACTCCCAAAATGCAGAACGTTACTCCTACCTTTCCGGAACAGATAAAGGAACATCGCGGGCGGCTGTATCTGTCAGGGATTTCGGGACTGTCCGCTTCATCGATGAGGAGGAGTAGGGAATGAACCGTGTAAAAATCGTTATCTTATTGCTTTGTGTACTTGTCTTTTTAGGCTGTCCTCTTCCTATTACACAACAGCTGTTCAACCGGATCACCGATCGTACCGGCCCGGGTATCGTGATTCTTTCTCCGGAGGATAAGAGCTATTACACCGAAACGGTAACTATAACCGGTGAGGTGGCCGATACAGCCGGCGGTTCGGAAAGCGGTTCCACCAAGTCGCTCAGTTACAAGATCGTCAGCCTTAACAATATCTCCGATGCGGTTTCGGTGGATATACAACAAGGAAGCGATGCTGTTCCCTTTACCTTTCAGTTTTCCACGAGTGATCTGGATGGTACCATTGTCGTAGAATTAACAGCTCTGGATTGGAACGGCAACCAGGGCACTGTTTCGATGACTCTCCTCGATTCCGGTAATGACATTCCCTCATTTCAAGTAGAAGCGGGCAACCACGAGGTTAGTCTTTACTGGGCTGAGGTTCCCGGAGCCGCTGAGTATACTTTGTACTACACCACGGACGGTACTATGCCGTCTCCGTTGTATGGTAAACGGATCGAGAACATTTCCACCATTTATACACAGTCGAGTCCTCTGGTGCTTACGCGGGATATTCACGGGATTACAAACGGAAACCTGCATGTGTTTCTGCTCGAGGCTTCTAACAGCGACGGCAGCAGTACCTGGGTATCCGGTTATATTAAAACCATTCCTCTGTCCACTCTGTCCTTAGCGCCAAAAACTATGGGAGAGAAAGGCTCTATTAATGTCTCATGGCAATCCATTCCGGGTACGGAGGAGTACGAAGTTCTGCGATCTACAACATTGGCGGGAAGCTACATAAACATTTCCGGTACTTACCGGGGAACCAGCCTGGCCGACCACCAGGTGACAGATGATCAGACCTACTACTACAAGGTGAAGCCGGCTATGACCGGAGCAATCGAAAGCCAGGTCGTTTCCGGGCAGACTTTTCCCCTCCTTGCAGATGGCGGAGAGGTTGTGGGTTCTGTCGATACTTTAGGAACCGCCTATGGAATAGACGTTTACGGATCCTACGTCTTTATTGCAGGCAACCTCAATAGCAGCAACTCAACGATGCAGGTCGTTGATATCAGCACGCCCTCTTCCCCATACATCATGGCTACCTATACACTGGACAGTGGGAACGCATTTGATGTTGCAGTAGACGGTACGTATGCATACATAGCGGCAGAAGGCGTACTGCAAATCGTTGATATCTCGAACCCGGGTTCTCCCAAACAGCAGGTAAGGCTAAATGGACCCTCGCCTAATGGTGCGCTGGGAGTGGCCTTGTACGACGGGTATCTCTACGTTGCCTGCGGCAGTACCGGAGTTTACATTATCAATACTGCAAATGTTCCATCCATGGTAGATGACCAGCCTTTGTCGGCTTACCAGGAGGCACTAATTCCTGCTGCCGATTTCGCCTATGATGTGTTTGTCCTGAATAATAAGATCATCTATGTGGCGGATGGCAGTAATGGCTTTTTCGCAGTCGATGTCAGCACAAAAACGACCCCGGTTACCGGTAAGAAATACCCCAACACTTCGTCTGCCTTTCCCGGCAGCGGTTCGGGCAAAGTGGTAAGCCTGGCGGTATATGATGACGGCAGCCATCCTGACGGAGCCTACGCCGTGGTGGCGGATAGCAGCCTGGGTTTCTATACTGTCGACCTGTTCAGTCAAGCTGACTACGTACTGCTGGCAAACTCATATTTTAACAGCGCCGGGATACCTGAGGATGTAACTGTGGATGGGAATTATGCCTACCTGGCAGATGGAAGCTCCGGGATCTACCTGTTGAGCCTGGCGGATGCCTCTGAGGTAAACATCACGGCTATAGTGAACACACCGGGAATCGCCGAAAGAGTGAGTTTTAGCGGCGGCTATTTGTATGTTGCAGACGGCACGGTCGGAGGTATGCAGGTGCTCTCTTTTTCCCCTCCGGATAGTCCTGTAAAAATTGGTAATATCAGTACAAGCGGTAATGCACGCGGCCTGGCCATAAACGGCACTTTCGCATATGTTGCAGACGGAGATAGTGGTCTGCAGATACTGGATATTTCCTCGCCGAACTCTCCAACGACCCGGGGAAAACTCTCTCTTGGGATTCCTGCCAATGATATCGAAGTGGTTGGAAACTATGCTTTCTTAGGCTGCGGAGAAATTTCTTTAAGCGGTTACCTGAAAGTTGTTAATGTCGCCGATCCGGATGCCCCGGTGCTGGTTGGATCTGCCGGAACCACTTCTACAGCAGGAGCTCTCGAACTTCGGGGACATTACCTTTTTATTACAGACCGCAATACCGGCTTTGAGATATTCGATGTCTCCGATCCTGCCGATCCCAAAATCGTCGGCTTTTACAACCATTCATCTTCAATTCTGAGTAACGATATCACGGTAAACGGCCAATATGCATACCTGGCCGGCGACTACTACATGGGATTGGTGGTAGTAGATATATCCGATCTCAGTGAGCCGGCCTTCGCCGCCCAGTTTTCGACAGGCCAGGGTCTTGGTGTGCAGGTGCGTGACAACACGGCATATGTAGCTGATCAGAATGGCGGTCTCGAGGTGGTGGATGTCAGCAATTTAGGCAGCATCTCCTCGTGGTCGAACATCTCCTCAGCCCTGTACGATTTAGCCCTTGGCGGGAACTATGTATTCGGTGTCGATTATTCGACCGGGCTGAAGGTATACAATGTGTCACTAAGGGAATGGCCGGGTTATGTGGCTTCTGCAGCCGCGGCGGGAAGCCAGGTGCGGGCAGTCCGTATTCGGGGCCGTTACGCCTTTCTTGCCGATGGTACCGGGCTGAGTGTAATGCTGCTTAAGTAGATAGGAACTGTAATAACTGTAGCTATATGCGATTACCAGGCTAAATTTAATAAGATAAATACATAGCATGGAAGCCTGGCAGGGGACAGTATACTTATTTAAGGGGAATTTCGCGTTTTTCTTTTAATGAATGTTCTGCTTCTATACATATTTCGACGGCTTTTCTGGCATCTTCGGCAGGGAAAAGTGCCTTATTTATTTTAAATAATTCCACTGTCTGCTTTAATTCTTCTTCCAGCTCGAACAATTCACCGGAAGGAAGGGGAATAGTAATATTCTTACTCTGTTTATCGCCGTTGCGGTGAAGTTTTAAAATAAACTCGGGATTTAATGTCCTGTCCGAAACACCTGACCATGTAGAACGGATCGAGCCTTTTTCTCCGGTAATCTCGATAACCTGGTGATGTTCGAATCCTGTTAAAGTTTGGGTAAGAACAGCATAAGAGCCGCCGGGGAATTTAAGGATCGATGAAAAATTATCATATAAACCTTCGGCCATGTTTATTGAATTTCCATATGCAAAAACAGATACCGGATCTCCTGTTTTCTTAAAGAACCATAAAGTCAG
>QILZ01000280.1 GCA_003233545.1 Spirochaetales bacterium | reverse complement strand
CTTCGACAACATGCGGAATATCGATAAATCTAATCCTGTTCTTTATGAACATGGAAACGGCAGCCTCGTTGGAAGCATTATAAACAATCGGATACGCTCCTCCCTGTGCTACCGCATCGTATGCAAGTGCAAGCATCCTGTATTTTTCGAGATCGACCCTGCGAAAATCCATACTAATGTTATCGAGAAGTAACCTGTTAAATCCTGTTTCTTTAATCTCAGGATATGTAAGAGCGTTTAGAATCGGAAGCCGCATATCAGGTTTACCGATCTGTGCATATAGCATGCCGTCCCTGGTGCGAATCATGGAATGAACATAACTCTGAGGATGAATAATAACCTTTATTCTCTCCGGAGAAATATCGAATAATCTACTCGCCTCTATCACTTCCAGACCCTTATTTGCCATCGACGCCGAATCGATTGTAATCTTAGCGCCCATTCTCCAGGTCGGATGCTGAAGCGCATCTTCCACCGTTACATTTTCCAGCTGCTTAATACTGAGATCTCTGAATGCACCTCCGGATGCGGTAAGTATAATTTCGTCTACCGTCTTTCTGTCTATTATCCTCATCAGGTTAAAAATAGCAGAATGTTCGGAATCCACGGGAAGTATCACCCTGCCCTTCTTCTCTGCCAGATCAAACAACAGTTTGCCTGCCATTACAATGCTCTCTTTATTTGCAAGGGCAAGATCTTTTCCTGACTGCAGTGCCCGGTAAGATGTAAACAGCCCCGCAGAACCTGATATGCCGTTGACCACAATATCCGCCCCGGTTTCCCGTACCATTTCGGCAACAGCCTGTTCTTTCATATAGAGTCCCGGTTCCGTATTTAAATGATTGTTTCTTACTGCACTTTCAAGTATTTTTTTTGCTCCGGCAGATAATGACTGTTCCACCGCTACAGCCTCGGGAGAAAACTCCGCAATTTGTGAAAGCAGTTTCTCCCAGTTTCTGCTGCATGATAGTCCTACCACTTTAAACTGTTCCGGCCGTTGTTTAACAACATCCAGAGCATTTGTGCCTATCGAACCTGTACTTCCCGCTATAATAATTCGCTTTAATTTCATTAGTTATTCCCGGTTTATCCGTATTTCAGCTTAAATATTTCTGTGTGATTTCAAAAAAATAATAAAAGACAGGCGCCACGAAAAGCATTGAATCTATGGAATCCAGAAGGCCTCCCCTTCCGGGGATTATCTCACCCGAATCTTTCACTTCTGCAGATCTTTTTAATGAAGATTCCGCCAGATCTCCGAGGATTCCGATAATTCCGAAAAGTGATCCGAGTAAAATTACGCCGATAATTCCAACCGGAAACAAATCGGGAAAAATATAATAGAAGAGAATCGATACCCCTACGGAACCTAAGAAACCGAAAATAAAACCTATAAGCGATTTTTTCGGACTTATTAAAAGTCCCAGCCTTGTAGTTTTCCCGATTGAAAGGCCCATCAGATACGCAAGAATGTCATTTGCAAATACCACACTGAAAAAGTATAAAAACAACAGCGACGCATTATTTAACCCGGATATTTTTACAACATAAGCTATAAAAAAACCCGGATATACGGCAGCCATTACAGTAGCCGCACTGCTGTCCAATGCACAGGATAGAGTTTTTTTCCTGTTAATAAAAGCCGCACGCATAAAAATCGCTATCAATAAGACATTCAGCCATATAATCAATATACTTGCGTCGATGGAAAAGAGTACCTGCAGGTACGCAACAACCGGTAAAGAAACCCCTGCCGTTATGGCTATTATATTAAAAGTACTACAGCTGCGTTTTTTAAAAAGTCCGATTACTTCCAGTGTTCCGAGTAAAGCCGCACCAATTGAGCAGATATTCAGAATAAGATGATTAAGCCAGGGTAATCTAAAAATAAACAGATAAAAGAGAGGAAAAGCTATGATAATAAGAATTGCCCTTGAGAAAAAAGCTTTCACTTACTGCCTCCGAATCTCCTCTCCCGCTTACTGTAATCACTTAATGCCTGCATTAAATCCTCTTCGTGCCAGTCGGGCCACAATTTATCACTGAAATACAGTTCCGCATAGGCACTTTGCCAGAGGAGAAAATTACTAATCCTTTTTTCTCCCCCTGTTCTTATTATAAGATCGGGATCGGGGATTTCCGGATGATCAAGATACCGTGATATCTGTTTTACCATTTCATCTTCTTCTTTCCGGCCTGAACTTTTAAAATCATTATCCTGATACATTCTTATTACAGCACGTGCAATCTCACCTCTGCCGCCATAATTAATTGCAAGATTTACCGTTAAACCGGTAAAACCGCATGTATCTTTTTCGACATTTAAAATCTCTTTTCTCAGTTCTTCGGGAAGCTTTCCTATATCGCCGCTCTGAATAACCCTGATACCATTCTGCCGGTAAAAATCATACTCCCTTTTAAGATATTTCTTTATCAAAGACAATAGAAACCTGACCTCCCTTTCCGCACGTTTCCAGTTTTCCGTGGAAAAAGTATACAGGGAAAGATACTTAAGGCCGATTCCGGAAGCTGCTCCCACTATTCTCTTCGCCGCCTTTACACCTTCGAGATGCCCTTCTGTACCCGGTTTTCCCCGGTTTCTCGCCCAGCGCCTGTTTCCGTCCATGATTATTCCTACATGAACGGGAAGTTTTTCTATAAACATAAAATTGATAAAACCTTTATATTTGCTGTCAGACTTCCATTATCTCTTTTTCCTTTTTTTCAAGTTCCGAATTAACCTCTTCTATGTACCGGTCGGTAAGCTTTTGTATTTCATCCATTGCCCTTTTTGACTGATCTTCACTAATTGTAGAATCCTTTTGCAGCTTCTTTAATTCGTCATTTGCATCACGTCTGATATTCCTTATCGATACCCTGCTCTGCTCCGCCATATGCTTCGCAAGCTTTACAAGTTCTTTTCTTCTGTCTTCTGTTAAGGGGGGAATATTTATTCTGACAACCTTACCGTCATTATTCGGATTAAGGGATAACTCGGAACGCTGGATGGCCTTTTCGATTGCAGGAAGAGAACCGGGGTCCCATGGCTGAATTAAAACGAGCCTCGCTTCCGGCACTGAAATAGTTGCAATCTGATTCAGCGGAACCTGCTGATCATAATACTCTACTTTAAGTTTTTCAAATAAAGCGGAAGATGCCCTGCCGGTTCTAACTGTCTGAAATTCATTTTTAAGCGCAGCTACTGTTTTCTTCATTTTACCTTCTGCATTCTTCTGAACCTCTTTTTCAGCCATATACTTTTCCTCCTTGATTATTCACCTAATTTATAATAGAGATAATCCGAAACGGTTACCGTACTTCCTGATTCCCTGCCTAAGCTATCAAGATATTCTGCTATCGTTACCTTTTGATCTTTTACAAATGTTTGATCCAGAAGACATATTTCCGCGAGGTGTTTATTTAATTTACCCTTAACAATACCGTTAATTACTTTTTCCGGTTTTCCGAGGTTTTGTGCCTGTTTTAAGAAAATTTCTTCCTGCTCCTTGAGATACTGAGAGTCCACATCTTTTGCGGACAAACACATGGGCGCACAGGCTGCAATATGAAGCGCAATATCGAAAGCCGCAGCTTTTAATTTCTCACTTTCTTTTAATGAAGTATCACCTGTTTTTACAAGCAAAAGAACTCCTATCTTTCCTATACCTTCAACATTATGAATATAATCGACAAGAATTTCATCTGCACCGGCTGTTAAAAGCTTAAAACGTTTTAATTCGAGATTCTCTTTGATCCTTCCTATCGCTTCGGTTATTAACGTATCAATTTCTTCTGTTTTTTTATCGAGCTGTTTTTTTATAATTAAATCGGCAAGTTTATGACCGAGAGTAATAAACTCCGTATTCTTCGCAACAAAATCCGTTTCCGATGCGAGTTCCAAAAGTACACCGGAGTTTCCATCGATATGAGAAAATATCTGTCCTTCCGTGGTCGCTCTTCCATCTCTTTTCCGTGCAGCCGCAAGACCAAGCTCTTTTAATATTCTTTCCGCCTTTTTAAAATCTCCCTCTGCCTTTACCAGTGCTTTTTTACAGTCCATCATACCTGCACCGGTTTTTTCTCTTAATTGTTTTACATCGACAGCCTTTATTTCCACTGTATTACTCCTATCCTTCGTATAGTTTATCTTCATCTGCTACATGTTTATCCACAATACTTTTTTCTTCGGACTTTTCGGCTCCGGTTTCCTTATTATCTTCAGGAGTATAATCTGAGTAGTCTTTATCACTGAACCGCGCGGTGCCATTTTCTTCCGCTGTATCACCTATTGCCGCGGCAACAGCTACTTTTTCCACTTCTTCTCCTTTTTCCTTTTCTTTCAGTACATCCTTATCAATATATTCACCCTTGTCGATTACTTCCGCAAACTCTTCCTCTCCCTTTTCTTCCTGCAGGGTTTCTATCACCTCGAGTCCCACTTCATTTTCCGCATCGATAACCGCGTTTGCCATAATCTGCGCAAAGAGATTGATAGCCCGGATAGCATCATCATTACCGGGTATCGGATAATCGATACCCTCCGGATTGCAGTTTGTATCTACTACAGCCACAATCGGAATTCCCACTCTCTTTGCTTCGGCAACAGCTATTCCCTCTTTTCTTGTATCGATAACAAAAACCACACCCGGAAGCTCTTTCATTTCCTTAATACCGCCAAGATTTTTTTCCAGGCGTGCCTTCTCCTTCTGAAGAAGCGCCTTTTCTTTTTTTGTTAAACTCTCGAAGGTGCCGTCGATTTCCATTTTTTCCAGCTTTTTTAATCGTAAAAGAGATTTTTTAATTGTTGAGAAATTTGTCAACATTCCGCCCAGCCATCTGTTAATTACATAGTACATACCGCATCGTTTCGCTTCACTTTCGATAACCTGCTGGGCCTGTTTTTTAGTTCCTACAAACAGAATAGATTTTCCATCGACAACTACCTGCCGAACAACTTCATAAGCTTCTTTAATTGCTACAATTGTTTTTTGAAGATCAATAATATGAATCCCGTTCCTCTCCGCGAAAATGAATTTTTTCATTCTGGGATCCCATCTTTTTGTTTGATGTCCGAAATGAACACCTGATTCCAGTAAACTTTTCATTGTTACTACTGCCACTATAATCCTCCTAACCCTTCTCTATGTCTCGTGTATCGGTTTATTAAACAGATACCGGAAAATAATATATTTTATTCAAAGATATACTTACTATCCCTTAACATGCCATAAAATGTCTCGAGAGGCAAGCCCATAACGTTGCTGAATGAGCCTTTTATCCATTCAATGAAGAAACTGCCGCTTCCCTGTATTCTGTATCCCCCGGCCACTCCCGACCATTCGCCTGTGCCGAGATAATAACGTATTTCTTCTTTCGACATCTCTTTAAACTTAACCTCGGTTTCCGCAAACCTTGTATCCGGTTTTTCTCCTTTTTCCCTTAACAATGAAATACCGGAAATCACTTTATGTACTCTGCCGGAAAGCAGATTAAGAGTTTTTTCAGCATCCTCCACCGATGCCGGCTTACCTATTATATTTCCATTAAGATTTACTATCGTATCTGCACCCAGTACCCAGCGCGGCGACTCGTTCTTAAATATTTTTATTATTTCTTCTACCTTGGCCTCTGCTATTCTCTTTACGGCATCCTCAGCAGTTTCATTTCCCGATATACTTTCACTGATATTCGGCGGAATAATCCTGAAAGGTATCCTGCAGTGTGTTAAAAGCTCCCGCCTTCTCGGAGAGCCGGATGCAAGAATCATGGTTTCCATTATTTCCCCTTAAACTTCTCTAAACAGGAACAGCCCGCCGATTATTCCCAGGGCCGATCCCGGATTGAATTTAATATAAAAAGAAAGTACCTTAAGATCAAACCCTAAAGGACCTATTTCCCAATTTATTGCGATATTAAA